>NZ_JBEHGF010000016.1:0-56356 GCF_040225725.1 Corynebacterium sp. KPL4015
ACTTCGTACTCTCAAAGAAAACTACTCCCCACTAGTCGGTAACTGATTTCTCAGTCCAACTAATGGGGAGCAGTTCATCGCCGCCCGGCCGCGGGCTTTAGTCATATTCCCTGCCCAAGGCTTTCAAGCCTGCGCCCGCGCTAGGGTGGCACGGGCCCATACCAGAGCAAACTCACCCTTCCTCTGCTCCTAGCATGCAATAATGATGGTGTACACCTCCCTTAGGTACGCGGATTTGATGTGTGAGTCTGCGCCTACGCGAATGATCGAGCAGATCTTGATTGCCGGGACGAGACGCAAGGAGAACACCATGAAAAAGGCCACTACTTCACGGGGCCTCACCTACGCATCGCTGGGGATATTAGCGTTCTCCTCGTCTCTGTGGGCTATGTACATGCAAGACAATGCATTTGCGATTATTGGCCTGCTTTGTGGAACGGCGGTCACCGCGTGGCAGATTCATCACTATAAGGCGACGATTCCACTTGCCGTTGATTCCATTGCGATAACTTTCGGGATTGTGTCAGCTGTGGGCTTTGCGCTCAGGGAGAGCCTTTCAAGTTCCGCAATGGCATCGTTTAGCTATGCCACGGCTGGCGCATTGATCGTATACCTTATTTTCGCTATTGATCGTATACCTTATTTTCGCTGCTATCGCGATTATCGAATCTCGGGAAAGTGAGAGCTGAGCCCGGCAGCACAACACTCCATTTATCGTTTTCACATCCGATATCTCGTTAAATCTCTCACTGCGGTAACTATAGTTTCTAACTATGACGACACAACGCGATAAAACCCAGCACGAGCTGCTTCAGGAGCGCGCCGCAGCAGTAGACCTGTGGGCATACCACCTGCACCTGGACTTATCTCAGGTGAAGGAAAGCCCCACGTTCGGCGCGACGAGCCGCATAGAGCTCACCACCACCGAGCCCGAGCTTTTCGTGGACTACTTGGGAGAATCGGTAGAGCAGGTAACGGTTAACGGTCAGGCGCAGGACGTCGATTTTGATGGCAGCCTTATCCGCCTCCACGGGCTACCGGTGGGGGAGGAGCTGACGATTGAGGTCACTGGCGCCTCGCGCTACTCGCGCACGGGCCAGGGTTTGCACCGCATGCACGACCAGGCCGATGACGCGACCTATCTGTACTCTCACCTCGAGCCTTCCGATGCCCGCCGCATCTTCCCCTGCTTTGAGCAGCCGGACCTCAAGGCGCCGTTCCACGTCACCATGACCGCGCCGAAGGACTGGCAGATCCTCTCCAACCAGCCGGAGGCTGAGCGCGAGGAGCACGGGGACAATGCTACGGTCCGTTTTGCGCCCACCCCGCCGCTTTCTACATACCTCACCTCTTTTGCGGCTGGGCCATATAAGTATCAGGAGCGCACCTGGATCTCGCCGGATGGAGGTCACTCCGCGCAGCTGCGCGCCTTTGCCCGCGCCTCCATGTTTGAGTATTTAGACGAGGAAATCCTGGAGCTTACCGCGCAGGGCATGGACTATTTCCACGAGAACTTCGGCTTTGCCTACCCTTGGGGCAAGTACGATTCCATCTTCGTTCCGGAATATAACCTCGGCGCGATGGAGAACCCGGGCCTGGTGACCTTCACGGAAAGCTATATCTTCCGCTCTAAGGCCACGCGCAGCCAGAAGGCCGCTCGCGCAAATACCATTTTGCACGAGATGTCCCACATGTGGTTCGGCGATCTTGTCACCCCGCAGTGGTGGGACGACCTCTGGCTCAAGGAGTCCTTTGCCGAGTTCATGGGCGCCGATGCCTCCGTGCACGCCACCGCCTACGAAGAGGCCTGGGTCAACTTCGCCGGCCAGCGCAAAAACTGGGCTTACCTGCAGGATCAGCTTCCCACCACACACCCCATCAAGGCCGAGATCCCAGACGTGGATGCCGCGCGCCAGAATTTCGATGGCATTACCTATGCCAAGGGCGCGGCGGTGCTCAAGCAGCTCGTGCACTACGTGGGACGCGATCACTTTTACGCGGGTGCGCGGGATTACTTCCAGGAGCATGCGTTTGCCGCGGCCACCTTCGATGACCTGCTCACGGCCCTGAAAAAGCACACTGACCGTGACCTCGATTCCTGGTCAAAGGCGTGGCTGCGCACCTGGGGTCCGGACACCCTCACCCCGGAGCTGCACACGGAGGGAGAGAAGATTACCGAGCTCGCGGTGAACGCCGAGGCCGAGGATACGACCCGCCCGCACCGCCTGAGCGTGGCGCTTTTTGATGCCCGCCTGAACAAGTACCGCGAGTTCGACATCGACCTTCCCACCGGTGGTCACCGCACCATCGTGGATGAGGCAGCGGGGGAGAAGGCCCCGGCATTGCTGCTGCTTAACGATGCCGACCACACCTACACCAAGGTCCGTTTCGACGATGCTTCGCTTGCCACCATCAAAGATCACCTCTCCGAGGTCCAGGATGGGCTCAGCCGCGCGGTCATCTGGACCTCGCTGTGGAACCTCACCAGGGACGGGGAGTGGACTGCGGAGGAGTACGTGGGGGTCGTCGCCAAGCACGCGCCCGCAGAGACCAATGCCACGCTGCTGACCACCGCCTACGGCAATGCGCACTTTGCCATCCAGCACTATGTGGCCGAAGACCGCCGCGAACAGGTGCGCGCCGAATTCGCCGATGCGCTGTGGGAACAGCTCGGCACTGCGGATCCAGGCTCCGATGCGCAGCTCATTCTGGCCCGCACCGCCATTGCCGCGCTGGCCGCAACGCCTAAGGCCTCCGGAACCGAGCGCCTGCGTGACCTGCTCGCTGGCACGGTGGAGGGCCTGCGCCTCGATCCGCAAATCCGCTGGTCCATCCTGCGCGCCCTGGCCGCCCGCGACGCCGTCGAACTGGCTGAGCTGAAAGCAGAAAAGCAGCGCGATAATACGCTGACCGGCGCCGCCGAATTCTTGGGCGCTAGCCACGCCTTCCCCACGCCGGAGACCAAGCGGGCCGCCTTCGATAGCGCGCTGACGCCAGAGGAATATTCCAATGCGGAGGTCGATGCCCTGCTGGCAGGCTTCAATGCCCCACGCTCGGCAAAGCTGCAAGAAGATTTCGCCGAAGAGTTCTTCCGCCGCGTCGAAGACATCTGGGATAACCACCCGATAGAGATAGCCAACCGGCTGATCCGCGGCCTCTACCCGGAATCTTCCATGGCGGAGTCCGCTACCACGGATCTCCTGCACAAGGATCTGCCGGGTGCGCTGCGTCGCGTGCTTCTGGAGTGCCGCGACCACCTGCGCCGCACCCTGCGTGTGCGCGCCCAACAATAGAAGGTCAATAAACTGTACCGCCGCCGGTTAGCGCCGGCGTTCTCCTCGGGTCACAATTGCTTTAACACTTGTTGATCCGGGGGGAATCTACAGATGCCATTAAGTCCTGACCACAGCGACGAAGAATTAGTTGATGCTTTTATCGAGGGGGATAATAAAGCCTTTTCCGCCATCGTGGAACGCCACCGCAAGCGGCTGACCACCGTGGCGCGGCGGTATACAAGGAATGAATACGATGCGCAGGATGTCGTGCAAGAAGCCTTCCTGCGCGCTAGCTGCAATCTGCATAACTACCGGCGGGAATCGGCCTTAAGCACGTGGCTACACCGCCTGGTGAAAAACACCGGCTACGACTATTTAAATCACCGGGCTAATAGGGAAAACGCCTCGCTCGATAGCGATGATTTTGCCGATGATCGCAATCCACTGCTGGCGCATAACCCATCTGAAAACCTTGCCGAGCAGCTCGTCGTCCGCGAGGCCATGGAGCTTTTAAGGCAAGACCAGCGCGAAGCCCTCATGCTTACCGATGTCGCCGGGTTCCGCGTCAACGAGGTCGCCACCGCCCAGGGCGTAAAGCCCGGGACCGTTAAATCTCGCCGGGCACGCGCCCGGGAGGTACTGCGCGAAGCCATCGGTTAACTACATCTCGATATCGCATCATTCTTGCATCAATTTCGCTGCGGCGAGCCTTTGCAATATGAACGATTCGCAATCTGGCGGGTAGACTCTTGACGTTACGCAAAATGACACTGTGATTTTAGGGAGTTAGCAATGACCGTCCACGATGTTGCCATCGTAGGTTCCGGACCTGCCGGTTATACCGCCGCGCTTTATGCCGCTCGTGCTGAACTCAGCCCCATTGTATTCGAGGGATTTGAATACGGTGGCGAATTAATGAACACCACCGAGGTGGAGAACTACCCAGGCTTCCAAAAGGGCATCATGGGCCCAGAGCTCATGGAAGAAATGCGCGCACAGTCAATCCGCTTTGGTGCGGATCTGCGCATGGAAGTCGTCGACTCCGTCGAGTTGGAGGGCGATATTAAAAAGCTCCACGTGGGCGACGAGGTTTTTGAAGCCCGCACGGTAATCCTCGCCACCGGCGCCGCACCACGCCACCTTGGCATTCCCGGCGAAGAAGAGCTCTCCGGCCGCGGTGTTTCTACCTGCGCTACGTGCGATGGCTTCTTCTTCAAGGGCCACAATATCGCCGTCATCGGCGGCGGCGATTCCGCTATGGAGGAAGCTACCTTCCTGACTAAGTTCGCGGAGTCTGTCACCATTGTGAACCGCTCCGAAAACTTCCGCGCCTCCAAGATCATGTTGGACCGCGCCCAGGAGAACGAGCAGATTAAGTGGGAAACCAATAAGGTTGTCGAGCGCGTGCTTGAAGATGACGGCAAGGTCGGCGGCCTAGAGCTCAAGGACGTTGAGACTGGGGAAACCTCCACCTTGGACGTGACCGCCATGTTCGTTGCCATTGGCCACGATCCGCGTTCGTCCTTCCTCAACGGCCAGGTCAAGCTCAATGACAATGGTTACGTTGAGGTTGACCAGCCCTCTACTAAGACCTCTCTGCCTGGCGTTTTCGCTTGCGGTGACTTGGTAGATGACCACTATCAGCAGGCCATCACCGCTGCAGGTTCCGGCTGCCGCGCTGCCATGGATGCGGAACAATTCTTGGCTGCAAACCGTTAGATTCAGTATGAGTAACGTCAAAAAGGTAACCACTGAAACATTCCGTTCTGATGTCATCGAGGCGGATAAACCCGTCGTCGTGGACTTCTGGGCGGAATGGTGCGGGCCATGCAAGAAGCTGTCTCCGATCTTGGAAGAGGTCGCAGATGAGCTCGACGGTGAAGTCACCATCGCCCAGGTCAACGTCGATGAAGAACGAAACCTCGGCGCCATGTTCCAAATCATGTCCATTCCAAATGTATTGATTTTCAACAACGGCGAAAAGGTCGACGAGTTTGTGGGCCTGCGTTCTAAAGATGACATCGTGGCGCAAGTGAAAAAGCAGCTATAGCTGTTACTCTTGTTACTAAAGTTACCGAGTAGGAAATCTGCCATGCGGCCTAAAGTCCTAGGCCGTGGAAGGGGTGAAAGGCGTGAATCGCGTTCTTCGGGTTGGTGATTCAAGTGTGCGCGTAGCAGAAGCTCGCGCCACCTTGGCTCGCCTTGGCCTCTTATCAGATTTCACGGGCGAACTCTCTGCCTGGAAAAAGCAGAAGTACTCCGAGACTGATAAGACCTTTGATGCCGATCTCGCTGAAGTGCTCAAGGCATTCCAGCAATCGCGCGGCATCCTCCCAACGGGAGAGATCGACGATCTCACCCTGCGCGAATTGCGCCAAGCCTCTTATACCCTGGGCAGCCGCGTATTGAGCTATGAACCCACCAACCCATTGGTGGGCGATGACATTTCGCAATTGCAGCAACAACTGCAAGAGCTCGGTTTCTATCAAGATCGCGTCGATGGTCATTTTGGCTGCAATACCCACGCTGCCTTAACCGAATACCAGCACAATTGCGGGCTGCAGGAAGACGGCGTGTGTGGACCGGCTACCATTCGCGCGCTCAGCTTGCTCGGCCGCCGCATCACCGGCGGTTCGGCGCACAATATTTTGGAGCGCGAGCGTGTGCGCAATGCTGGTCCAAAGTTGGCGGGCAAGCGCGTGGTCATTGACCCTGCACTAAGTGGCCGGGACTCCGGCTTCACGGTCAAGGGCCGTTTTGGTGATATTTCTGAGCAAGAAATCCTCTGGGATCTCACCCAACGCATCGAAGGCCGAATGATCGCCGCCGGCATGGAAACCATTATTTCGCGCCCCCGCACCGATGATGCGGACGTGCAATCCCGTGCCGAGCTAGCCAATGCCTTTGATGCCGATATGGTCATCTCTTTGGCGTGCGATTCTTATCCCAACGAGAAGGCCCACGGCGTAGCCACGTTCTACTTTGGTTCCGAATCCGGAAACTCCTCACTCATTGGTGAAACCCTTTCCGGCTTCATCCAGCGTGAAATCGTGGCGCGCACCGATCTGCAGGACTGTTCTAACCACGGCCGCACCTGGGATCTTTTGCGCCTGACGCAGATGCCGGTTGTTCAGATCTTTTTGGGTTACCTCACCAATCCTGAGGACGTCAAAATTCTTACCAACCCGAAGCGCCGTGACGATATTGCAGAAGCAATCGTTATCGCCGTCAAGCGCATGTACCTCATGGAGCAGGACACCGCCATTACCGGTACCTACAAATTCTCCGAGCTTCTTCAAGCGGAGCAGGCTTAGCCTGCACAAGCTGGAGCGCACAGAGCGGACTTAATCACTGGCCGCTGCGCAAGATTAACTGCGTTATCTTGCACCAATAGAATTCATTCGATTAGTATCAGTCCAAGCTATTGATATCTACTAATTGAATGGATTCCTATAATGGGCAGCTCAACCTCCGCCCCAATTTCCAGAAAAGAAACGCGCCGCGTAGTAGCTGCCACCACAATCGGAACCGCGATTGAATGGTACGACTACTTTCTCTATGCCGCCGTCGCCGGCCTAGTTTTTAACCAGGTAATGTTCGGCCCCTTAGAAGGTGGGGTAGCCAGCATCGTCTCCTTCGCCTCCGTGGGCCTATCCTTCCTTTTTCGCCCACTTGGCGCCTTCCTAGCGGGCCATTTTGGTGACCGTCTTGGCCGCCGCCTCGTCCTCATGGTCACCCTTTTTGCCATGGGTGGGGCCACCACTTTAATTGGCCTCCTGCCTACCTACGATACGGCGGGAGTATGGGCTCCCATCCTGTTGATTTTCCTCCGCATCATTCAAGGCATCTCTGCCGGGGGAGAATGGGGTTCCGCGGTACTGCTTGCAGTTGAACACGCTCCCAACGATAAGCGCGGCCTCTTTGGCGCTGGGCCACAGATCGGAGTCCCCATCGGCCTGCTGATGTCCTCTGGCGTGCTTTCCATCATGAATATCATCGCCCCAGGGGATGCCTTCCTTGAATGGGGTTGGCGCGTGCCGTTCTTGCTTTCCTTCGTCCTAGTCATCATTGGCTATGCCATCCGCATCGGCGTGGATGAGTCACCGGTCTTTCAAGAGATCTCAGATAATAAGAAACGCGAGGCGGCAAACCCCATTGGTATCTTGTTCAAGCGCTATTTTCCGCTTGTCCTCGTCGCGGCCCTAGTTTTTGCAGGTAACGGCACCGTGGGCTATATGACCACCGGTGGCTATATCCAAAATTACGCCACCAACCCCGAGGGTCCGGTCTCGCTCGCGCGTGGCGATGTCCTCAATGCCGTCACGCTATCGGCCTTCACGTGGCTCATCTTTACGCTTTTCGCTGGCTGGTTATCGGATTATATCGGGCGCCGCACGACGTATCTCGTCGGATTTGTCATTCAAGCGATCGGCGCTGCGGCCCTTTTCCCGCTGGTTAATACGGCGTCCCTGGGATTGCTTTATTCCGCCCTCATCTTCCTGACGGTTGGGCTCGGCTTAACCTACGGTGCGCAATCTGCCATGTATACAGAGCTTTTCCCAGCATCCATTCGCGCTTCGGGCGTATCGATTACCTATGCCATCGGCTCCGTTCTCGGCGGTGCCTTCGCCCCGATGATCGCGGCTTCGTTGGTAGAAGCAACGGGCACGACCTTTGCGGTATCCGTCTATCTTGTCTCCGCAAGCATCGTCGGATTTATTGCAGCCCTGCTCCTGCGCGAGCGCAAGGGCATTCCGCTTGGCGCCGAACATGAGGAAGAACAAGCCAAGGGCCACTTCATCTTTTCTAAAAAATAGTGCCCTCGCTCTAAAGAGGAGGGCACTAACTTTGCGAATGTGGCAGGCAGCTGGGGAACCTGCCACAGGAGCAGATTATTTATCCCGCTCCATCAGCGCCATGATGCGCTCGAAATCTTCCTGGTCGCCGAATTCTACGACCATTTTGCCCTTGCGCTTGCCCATGGTCACGGTGACCTTAGTATCGAAGCGATCCGAGAGGCGCTCTGCCGACTCGGTGAAAAATTGCGGCTGTGGTACCTGGGACTTCTTCTTATTCTCCGCGGGTTTCCCGTCGCGCTTATATAGCGTCACGGCTTCCTCGGTGGCACGCACGGACAAGCCCTCCGAAATTACCCGGTCCGCGATGTAGTCCATCGCTTCCTTATCGTCGAGGCCCAAGATAGCGCGCGCATGACCGGCCGAAAGGGTGCCTGCAGCGACTCGCTTCTGCACGTCCACCGGCAACCGCAGCAGGCGGAGCATATTGGTCACCTGCGGGCGCGAGCGGCCAATGCGGTCCGCTAATTCGTTCTGGGTTACTCCGAACTCTTCCAAGAGCTGCTGATAAGCGTGTGCCTCTTCCAAAGGGTTGAGTTGGACGCGGTGGATGTTTTCCAGCAGGGCATCGCGCAGCAGGTTGTCATCTTTGGTGTCGCGCACGATGGCTGGGATGGTGGCCAAGCCAGCCTTGGAGGAGGCTCGCCAACGACGCTCACCCATGATGAGCTCGAATCCGCCCTCCTCGGAGGGGCGGACGACGACCGGCTGCAGGAGGCCGAACTCGCGGATGGAGTGAACCAGCTCGCTGAGCTCATCCTCATCAAAAACGGTGCGCGGCTGCTTGGGGTTGGGGACGATTTCCCCCACGGAAATCTCGCGGTAAGTCGCACCGATTGCCGCCGGCGTAGCTTGCCGTTTCTTGGAGGACTTGGACCCAGAGCCCTGTTGGATGGTGGGAGCACCCTTTACGCGCTTCTCGCCGCGTGCCTTGCGCTCACTACTTCCCGTGGAATTTCCCAAGATAATATCTGCGGCGGAATCACCCAGCCGTGGTTTGCGGGTGGGTGCGTCGGGGCCGGACGGGATGAGAGCGGCTAGGCCTTTGCCTAGGCCACCTTGCTTTTGTTCTGCCATGAAATCCTATCCTTCCAATTCCGCATAAATTTCGGGGCTCACGCCAATCGCTCCCGTGGTGGGATGCGGGCGATAATCACCGCGCCTGTTGAGCTCGCGAGCCGCGGCGAGATACGCCCGTGCGCCGGTGGACGAAGGGGCGTAATCAATCACCGTGGTCCCGTAACCAGGCGCCTCTGAGACGCGCACTGAACGCGGGATGACGTTGCCCATGACAACGGCGCCAAATTGCTCGCGGACGTTATCGGCCACATCCTCGGCCAAACGTGTACGTGCATCATACATGGTAAGGAGCACCGCAGAGATATGCAGATCTTCATTGAGGTGCTCGCGAATCATGGTGATATTGCCCAGTAACTGGCCCACGCCCTCCAGTGCGTAGTACTCGCACTGGATAGGGATGATGACTTCCTCCGCACACGTCATGGCATTGATCGTCAGCAAACCCAAAGATGGCGGGCAATCAATAAAGACGTATTCAAAGCCGTGTTCTTCTAGGAACCCGTTATGGAGGGCATCGTAAAGCCGAAACTCGCGGCGCACGAGAGATACCATCTCAATTTCCGCACCGGCAAGATCGATGGTCGCGGGGATGCAATAAAGGTTGGAATTATGCGGGGAAGCCTGCATGGCCTTTTCCGCAGTGCAATCGCCCAAGAGCAATTCATAGCTGGAATCGGTTCCTGAGCTATGTTCCGCGCCCATGGCGGTCGATGCGTTTCCCTGGGGGTCAAGGTCAATGACCAATACCTTCTTGCCTTCAGTAGCAAGGGCTGCGGCCAAGTTGGCGGCGGAGGTGGTTTTACCTACGCCGCCCTTCTGGTTAGCAATAGTGATAAGGCGCGGATTAGTCATGCCGTCTACTTTAGTTCACGCGCGGGACACGGATAATCGTGGTTCCGTGAACGGTCGTGACCTCGGCTTTTCCGCCGCCGGCCTTCTTAATATCCGCGGCATCGCGCTCCAGCTCTTCGTGTACAGAAGAGCCCTTCAGCGCGATCATTTCCCCGCCTTTGCGTACTAGGGGAAGAGACCACTTTGCCAGCTTTCCCAGGGGAGCAACTGCACGGGAGGTCACCACGTCCGCGCCGGCCACTGCCTTTTTAATGGGTCCTTCTTCGGCGCGCCCGCGCAACACGGTGACGTTATCTAATCCCAGCTTTTCGGTTACCTCGTTGAGGTAGTTATAGCGCTTCAAAAGCGGCTCAATGAGCGTGATGTGCAGATCGGGACGAGCGATGGCCAGCGGGATGCCGGGCAATCCGGCACCAGAGCCGACATCGATAACCGTGGCGCCTTCCGGAATAACTTGTTCAATAACGGCGCAGTTTAAGATGTGGCGCTCCCACAGCCGCGGTACCTCGCGCGGGCCGATAAAACCACGAGTGGACCCGTCTGTAGCGAGCGAATCGTGGTATTCCTGCGCGAGCGGCAGGCGGGAGCCAAATACTGCAGACGGGTCCATCTCGGACACTATGAGAATCTCCTCAGTAGCTGTTTAGTTGTCGTTCTTCCGCTGTTTCTTGGTGCGGTTGTCTTTCTTGCGAGCGCCAGGCTTTGGAGCGGTAGTGCGCTTAGCTTCAATCTTAGCGGCCTCTTCCTCTTCTTCTTCGCGGTCCATCTTGCCGTAGATGATGCGGGTCTGGAAGAAGGTCCACACGGTGTTGGACAGCATGTAGAACAACAAACCGATGGGCCAGATGAAGCCGGAGAAGATCAGCATTGCGGGCATGACCCACAGCATCATCTTGGACATCATGGCCATCTGCTGCTGCATCATTTCCGCATTCTGGCCCTGCGGGGCGGAAGTTTTGCCCTGGGCGCGGCGCTTTTCTTGGCGGTTCAGGCTCATGCGCGCGTTGAAGTGCATCAGCACCACAATGACGGCAATCATCGGCACAATGATGAACGCCGCCTGGGTGGTGGTGGTAACGCCTTCCACCAAGGGCGAGTTCAGGCGGAGGTTCGTAACCAGCGGAACGCCAAAGATCTTGGCGTCCAAGAACTGCTGAACGAGCTCCGGCTTGAAGATGTAGTTCGCGGTATTGGCGTTGGCCTCAATGGACATCGGCTCGCCGCTGGGGTGTCCAATGCCGCCGGCTACAGAAACCGTGCGGTCGAACGAGCGCAGCACGTGGAAAAGACCAATGAACATTGGAATCTGTACCAAGACCGGAAGGCAGCCGGCCATCGGGCGAACGCCAGATTCCTTATAGACCTTTTGCATTTCCTGTGCAGCTCGAGCCTGATCCTTGCCGTACTTCGCGCGGATTTCCTGCACCTTAGGCTGGATTTCCTGCATCTTGCGCGAAGAGCGAATCTGGCTCACGGTGGGCTTGACCATGAGCGCCTTCAGCGTCCAGGTCAGCAGCACGATGGCCAAAATCCACGTAATGCCCCACGCGGGATCCATTACGAGGGATAGCAGCCAGTGCCAGAACCATAAAACGGCCGAAATTGGCCAGTAAATGAAATTAAGCACGAGTGTTTAATCCTCAGTTGTTGTTGGTGACCGGTCCCGGGACTGGATCGAATCCGCCCGGATGCCAGGGCCCACATTTGCACACCCTAGCCATTGCCATCGCCGTACCTTTAAGCGCGCCGTGTTTGGACAACGCCTCTAAGGCATAAGCACTGCATGTCGGTTCGAACCGACAGGTTGATACCATCTTAAGGCCCGAGACATGCTTTTGGTAGAAACGAACCGCTTTAACCAGCGGTGCAGCCAGTCCGGAGGCTGCGGGAATTTCTTCCCCACGGGTATTTAAATATCCCATTGTTTGCGCAGCGCCTTAGTAATATCTTTTTCTAATTGCTCACTGGTAGCGGTCGCACTTGCAGGTAGCGCACGAATCACTACATCCACGCCCGCTGGAAGCTTGGGGATGAGCGTCATGCACACATGGCGAAGCCGCCGGGAGGTGCGGTGGCGTACCACTGCATTCCCGACGGCTTTAGAAACAATGAGGCCGAATCGCGGCCCGGTGGCCGCGATCTCGGCCGGATTGCCCATGGTGCCATTGGAATTCGCACTCATAGTATCGCGCGCATGCACGACGACGGTGCGAGTGCCCTGCCGGCGACTGCCCTTCATCGTCCGTCGAAATTGCGGCGGCGATGTGAGCTTGTGGTGGGCTGGCAGCATGACTTATGCGGACAGCTTTGCGCGGCCCTTCTTGCGGCGAGCGGCCACAATTGCACGACCGGAGCGGGTGCTCATGCGAGTACGGAAACCGTGCTTACGTGCACGGCGACGGTTGTTCGGCTGGAACGTGCGCTTACCCTTTGCCACGTCAATTCTCCTTGAAGTTGTACGTGGACATACTGCCGCCACAAAACGGCAGCACATCCACTGATGAATGGATTCCATGAACCTGACGCGTCACTGTTATCTAAACGCTCGGCGAGCTCTGGTAAGCCCTGCCAGTGCGAAGTGACACTGTCCTGTTCACGCGCAACTCTCTGTTGCAATAGACCATGCCAGATTACGTGATTTAAACCGCCGGAAACAAATCGACACTCGGGTACACCCGAAATTACATAAGTGTTTTTTCCTGCAGCTAGAAGGCCAGTTTTGGCGCTCATGCTGCGGCTAATCCTTCGCACCGCAATGGTCTATAGCCGCCTGCATTTTAAGTATAAATCTTCCGTTAGACACACCCGCCTTCGCGGCGGTAGAACTAAGGAATCGAATTCCACAGCACGTGCACCGTTGTGGATAACTCTAAATAACCACTTGAGAGTTTTAGCATTTCCGCAGTACAACGCTATAAAGTGGTCTATCACAAGTTATCCACAGCCATGCACTAAGCTGTGAATAACTATTTCTTCCACACCTGTGGATAACTCTGTGGAGATCGAGGTGACTCGATAAAAACCACTGTGAAAACCACGGTGGAATCCACCGTGGAATTTGTTATTTACTGTCCACCCGTCCCCGAGAGAATTATTGAAGGTAGCCCGTTGTGACTGAACCACAAGCGAACCTAGAAGCTGTCTGGCGCGCGATCGTCGATGATCTGCTCGCGCAATCCGAGCAACCCAACTCTGAGGTCCCGAGCTTTTCGCATACACAACGCCTTTACCTGCAGTTGGTTCGCCCGATCATGATGGTGGAAGGCTACACGCTTGTCGCAGCGGAAAATGTCAACGCCAAAGAAGTTGTAGAAAACGAGCTCGGCGGATACATCTCCAAGGCCCTTACCCGCCACCTCGGCCGCCCGTGTTCCTTCGCCGTTACCTTAGCTACCCCGCAGGAGCCACAACCACCTGCCAACCCGTCGAATTCGGGGCCGGCACCAGGAGGGGCATCGGCAAGCACGCAGGCTCCTTCCTCCCAGCCCAACCCGCAGGCACAATACATGCCGCCGGCGCAGAATGATTCTTCTTCCGCGCAAAATTACGTCTCTCGCCCCCAGCAAACGGATGCGTCGGCAGCCCGCGGAAACCACAACCCCACCGCAGGTCAGACCCCGCCTAATTGGCGGTCCAGCCATGCCCCGGCAAGCCTGGATGAATTGGCGGAGCACTACACCAACCAGCAGGACTATAACCGCCAGCAACCAGAGTTCGGCGGATCTGCGAATGCCGCGCGCATTCCGCGAGAAGCCCCGGCGCACGATCCCAACCGGGAGACCTCGCTGAACCCGAAGCACACTTTTGAAAGCTTCGTCATCGGTTCATCGAATCGTTTTGCCAATGGCGCGGCGGTGGCGGTGGCGGAAAATCCCGCCCGCGCCTATAACCCGTTATTTATATGGGGTGGTTCTGGTCTGGGTAAAACGCACCTTTTGCATGCCGCCGGTAACTACGCACAGGTGCTGCACCCGGGGCTACGCGTGAAATACGTGTCCTCGGAAGAATTTACGAATGATTATATTAATTCCTTGCGCGATGACCGCCAGGAATCCTTCAAGCGGCGCTACCGCAACCTCGATATTTTGATGGTGGATGACATCCAGTTCTTAGAGGGCAAGGAATCCACGCAGGAGGAGTTCTTCCACACCTTCAATGCGCTGCACCAGGCCAATAAACAGATCATTTTGTCCTCGGACCGCCCACCAAAACAGCTCACCACGCTGGAGGATCGCCTGCGCACCCGCTTTGAGGGTGGGTTGATTACGGATATTCAACCGCCCGATCTGGAAACCCGCATTGCCATTTTGATGAAGAAGGCCGCCGCCGATGGCACTGAAGTGGATCGTTCCGTCCTGGAACTCATTGCCTCGCGCTTCGAATCCTCCATCCGCGAGCTTGAGGGCGCGCTCATTCGCGTATCCGCCTACTCGTCCTTAGTCAATGAGCCGATCAACGTGGAAATGGCAGAAATTGCGTTGCGCGATCTTGCGCCGGATTCTGCTGATCGGCAAATTACCGCAGCCTCCATCATGGAAGTCACCGCGGAATACTTCGATATTGATGTTGAAACCCTGCGCGGTGCCGGCAAGAAGCGCGCGGTGGCCCACGCCCGCCAGCTGGCCATGTACCTCTGCCGCGAATTGACCGAGCTTTCGCTGCCCAAGATTGGCGAGCAATTCGGCGGCAAGGACCACACCACGGTGATCTATGCCGATCGCAAGATCCGCAAAGAGATGACGGAAAAGCGCAATACCTACGACGAGATTCAGTCCCTGACCCAGCGCATCAAGAATCGCGGTCGCGGCTAGAGAAAAACACAACCACCCGGTGGCGTCTTCCTTGAATAACAGGAAGGCGCCATTTTTGTAAGCAGGCGGTGCGCTTGCCGATGCCCCCACCTTCCACATCCATCTACCAGCGCTTTTGTCCCAGTAAGGGTCATATAAACAGCTATCCACAGAGTTATCCACACCTGTGTAATTTCACGGATGTAATTTGTAGATTTTGCTCACAGTTTTAAATTCCACAGGCCCTATCCAGCACAGACGCCCCTGTGATCAGCACTGTGTGCAGATCCGTGGATAACTACTAAAGACTGTGGATAAAACGATGACCCGCATATTTATCCACACTCCGGGCCAGTTGATCACAGCAAGATCACAAGAATTGGCACACCCCGGATCGCCGCGCTGAACTTGTCATTTACCCCGTTGATCACAGATCCCACAGCGCTTATTACTACTACTAAATTATTTCTCTGATCTTGTAAGTAGAAAGGGATGTGTGAAATTGTGCCCGGTCCCGAGCACGCGGCGCTGGCTCGGACGGGCGGAGGGAAAATTACAAGGTTCACCGGATGCGGTAAGTTGGAAGCCAGCTTTTGAAAGTTACACATTCCTACCCCGCCTAAGAGGAGCTCTTCGCACCATGGATGAAGCCGTGTCATTTCGCGTTGCCAAAGATGACCTTGCCAACGCCGTAGCGTGGGTTGCCCGCAGCCTGCCTTCCAAGGTCACCCAGCCCGTGCTGCGCGCGATGCTCATCACCGCTGATGACAACGGCTTAGAGTTCACCGGCTTTGATTACGAGGTTTCTACCCGGGTGCGCATCGCGGGCATGGTGGATGAGCCCGGCCAAATCGCCGTCGCCGGTAAATTGCTCTCAGATATCGTGGCTACCTTGCCCAATAAGGAAGTGGAGATCTCCCAGGTAGATTCCAAGGCTTTGGTTGCTTGTGGTTCCTCCCGCTTTGAGCTACCTCTCATCCCGCTCGATGATTACCCGCAATTGCCGGTCCTGCCTGAGGTCACCGGAACGATCCAACCGCAGCTATTCGCAGAGGCGATCCAGCAGGTTGCGGCCGCGGCCGGCAAGGATGACACCCTGCCCATGCTCACTGGCGTGCACATGGATATCCACGGCAAGGATATTGAGATGACGGCTACGGACCGTTTCCGTTTGGCCATGCGCACCCTGGAGTGGGAGCCGGCGGCTGAGGACGTTGAGGCTAAGCTCCTGGTTCCGGCAAAGACCCTGCAAGATACCGGGCGCAGCCTGGATCCACATTTGAATATTCCCATTGAGATCGCGGTGGGCTCCGGCGATAATATCGGCGCCGATGGCCTATTTGGCCTGCATGCGGATAACCGCGAAACCACCACGCGCATGCTGGATGCGGATTTCCCAAACGTCCAGCCCTTGCTTCCCAAGTCCCACACGAATATTGCCTCGGTTGAGGTGGCGCCGCTGCAAGAAGCCATTCGCCGCGTTTCCTTGTTGACGGACCGCAATGCGCAGATCCGCATGGAATTTGCCGATGGCCAGGTCACCCTGTCCGCCGGCGCCGATGCCGGTAATGCCACCGAGACGCTGCCGTGCGCATTCCACGGCCGCGATGAATTCTTGATCGCCTTCAACCCGGGCTATTTGAAGGATGGCCTTGCTGTCATCAACACCGATCGCGTGGTCTTCGGGTTCACGGAGCCTTCCCGCCCCGCCATCATGATCCCGGAGCCAGAAGAGCTGCCGGAAGCAGATGAGGATGGCAATTTCCCAACGCCGCAGACCAACTTCACCTACCTCTTAATGCCGGTTCGCCTGCCAGGTTAATGTTTATAAGGGATCTCGATGTTCGGGATTTTCGCTCATGGCCCGAACTAAAACTTGAGCTGGGCCCGGGGATCACTCTGTTCGTGGGCCGCAATGGCTTTGGCAAGACCAATATCGTGGAAGCCGTGGGCTATACCGCTCACCTGTCTTCCCACCGCGTCTCCCATGATTCGCCGCTGGTGCGCCAGGGTGCGCAGAGTGCCCGGGTGTCCCTTACTGCCGTCAACCAGGGGCGTGAATTAACCACCCACTTGCTGGTCAAACCACATGCCGCCAATCAGGCGCAGATTAACCGCACTAGGCTGCGCAGCCCGCGCGAGTTACTCGGCGTGGTGAAAACGGTGCTGTTTTCCCCTGAGGATTTAGCCTTGGTGCGCGGTGAGCCCGCGGGGCGCCGCGCGTATCTCGATAGCATCATCGCCTCGCGGACCCCGCGCCTAGCTGGGGTTAAGGCGGATTATGACAAGGTATTAAAGCAGCGCAATGCGTTGTTGAAGTCGGCATCGGCAAGCTTGCGGCGCGGCTACGGCGATAGCGACGGCGCCTCGGCGCTATCGACGCTGGATACGTGGGATGCCCAGCTCGCGCGCTTAGGTGCACAGGTCATTGTGGCGCGCCTTGCGCTTGTCGATGCCCTCTTGGACCACATTCCCGCCGCCTATGCCGGCCTCGCGCCGGAGTCGCGGCCTGCGCACGTGGAGTATAAATCCACCATTGATACCTCTGACCGCGAGGTGCTGGAGGCCGTCATGCTGACCGAGCTGGCCTCTGCCCGGCAGCGCGAGATCGAGCGCGGCATCTCACTGGTGGGCCCGCACCGTGATGATCTCGTGCTCCACCTGGGGGATCAGCCGGCCAAGGGTTTTGCTAGCCACGGCGAAACCTGGTCCTATGCCATCGCCCTGCGCCTGGCGGAGTTTGAGCTCCTGCGCCAAGAAGGGGGATCAGATCCGGTCCTCATCTTGGATGATGTCTTTGCCGAGCTCGATGCCAAGCGCCGCACCCAGCTGGTTCACCTGGCCGCCACGGCAGAACAGGTGCTTATCACCGCCGCGGTGGATGAGGATTTACCGGATAACCTGGAGCCCATCGTGCGTTACCGGGTAGGAGTGGAAGATACGGACCAGGGGCGCATTTCCACCCTGCACACGGAAGCAACCGCAGGAGAGGATAGCGAGGAAGAAGCATGAGTGAGGAAGAAGGGGAAACCGGCAGGCAACGCACGGATCCCGTCACCCAATACTTCCGGTTGGTGCGCTCTACCTCGAAGAATCCGCCAAAGCTTACGCGCCCAGTGCCGAAGATGCCGGTGCCATCCTTGGCGGATGCCCAGCCGCAGAACTATCGCGGCTACCAGGTGGGCAGGCCTACCGGCGCCGATGGCAGGAGGCCGCGGCGAAAGATTGATGTGCCGAGCCTGGGTGCACAGATTAAAAAGGAGATTTCCCACCGCGGCTGGAAGCATGAATTAGCGCACGGCTGGGTCATGGGAAATTGGGAAAACCTGGTGGGCGAGCGCATCGCTGCCCATACGCAGCCGCAGAAAATCAAGGACAAGATCGTCTACATTTCCTGCGATAACTCCACCTGGGCCACAGAACTGCGCTACCTGCAGCGGGAAATCCTGCGCAAAATTGCGGACCGGCTCGGCCCCGATGTCATTGCTGAGCTGCGCATCCACGGCCCGCGGCAGCAGCGCAATTACGAGGGTCGGCAGTGGGTAAAACCGCAAGGTTCGCAAGATACCTACGGCTGATAAGTGGCTAATAGGAGCAGGTTAGCTCTGCCCTTTAAAAGATAAATAACTACAGAGCGCGCCACATAGCTACCTCTGGCCCGTGTGGGGTGTCATTCAGTAGGGGGTATGCGTGTAGAATAGTGAAAGTCTTAGAATTAGCTATAGCCAAAAGGAGAGCACGAATCCGTGGCTGAAGAACACGCATATGATGCTGGATCAATTACGATCCTGGAAGGTCTAGAGGCCGTCCGCAAGCGCCCCGGTATGTACATCGGTTCCACCGGATCGCGCGGTTTGCACCACCTTATCTGGGAGATTGTTGATAACTCCGTTGATGAGGCCATGGCAGGCTTCGCGGATAAGGTCACCGTCAAGCTTTTGGAAGACGGCGGCGTCGAGGTCATCGATAATGGCCGCGGCATCCCTGTGGAGATGCACGCCTCTGGTGCGCCGACCGTCCAGGTGGTCATGACGCAGCTGCACGCCGGCGGTAAATTCGACTCCGATTCCTATGCCGTTTCCGGCGGCTTGCACGGCGTCGGTATTTCCGTGGTCAACGCCCTGTCTACCCGCGTGGAGGCGGAGATCAAGCGTGAGGGCAAGCACTGGTACCAAAACTTCCAGAACGCCATCCCGGATGACCTTGTGGAAGGCGGCAACGCCCGCGGCACTGGTACCAAGATTCGTTTCTGGGCGGATCCGGAGATCTTTGAAACCACCGAGTTCGACTACGACACCATTGCGCGCCGCCTGCAGGAGATGGCCTTCCTGAACAAGGGCCTGACCATCGAGCTTATTGATGAGCGCGTGACCCAAGAGCAGATCGAGCTCGAGGAAATCGCGGATGCGGAATCCGGTGAGGCGAGTGCGGATGAGACGTCGTTTGATGATGTTCCTGATGCCGGCGATACCTTTAACGAGGAAGACGATTCCAAGAACGTCACCAAGGCCGATAAGAAGCGCCGCAAGAAGATCACCTTCCACTACCCGGAGGGCCTGACGGACTACGTAAAATTCCTCAATAAGTCCAAGAACGCTATTCACCCCACCATCGTGTCCTTCGAGTCAAAAGGCGAGGACCACGAGGTCGAGGTGGCCTTGCAGTGGAACCAGGGCTACAAGCAGTCCGTGCACACCTTTGCCAATACCATCAATACTCACGAGGGCGGCACGCACGAAGAGGGCTTCCGCGCAGCCCTGACCTCCTTGATGAACCGCTATGCCAAGGAGCACAAGCTCATCAAGGACAAGGACGGCAACCTTTCCGGTGATGACTGTCGCGAAGGTTTGGCCGCCGTCATTTCGGTCAAGGTGGGTGATCCGCAGTTCGAGGGCCAGACCAAGACCAAGCTGGGCAACTCCGAGATCAAGGGCTTTGTGCAGCGCTCGGTCAACGAGTACGTCAATGACTGGTTTGATGCCAACCCGGCAGAGGCAAAGGCCATTATCAATAAGGCCGTCTCCTCGGCGCATGCCCGCATGGCAGCGCGTAAGGCGCGCGAGATGGTGCGCCGCAAGTCCGCCACCGATCTGGGCGGACTGCCCGGCAAGCTTGCGGATTGCCGTTCTAAGGATCCGCGGAGTTCGGAGCTTTATATCGTGGAGGGTGACTCCGCGGGCGGTTCCGCGAAGGCCGGCCGTGACTCTATGTTTCAGGCCATCTTGCCCTTGCGCGGCAAGATCCTGAACGTGGAAAAGGCCCGCATGGATAAAGTCTTAAAAAATGCCGAGGTCCAAGCCATCATCACCGCGTTGGGTACTGGCATCCACGAGGAATTCGATATCAAGAAGTTGCGGTACGACAAGATCGTGCTGATGGCCGATGCCGACGTGGACGGCCAGCACATCGCCACGCTGCTGTTGACCTTGCTCTTCCGCTTTATGCCGCAGCTGGTTGAGGATGGCCACGTGTACTTGGCTAACCCGCCGCTCTACAAGCTGAAGTGGTCCAAGGGTACGCCGGGCTACGCCTTCTCTGATGATGAGCGCGATAAGCTGTTGGCAGAAGGCCTGGAGCAAAACCGCAAGATCAACAAGGATGACGGCATCCAGCGCTACAAGGGCTTGGGCGAGATGAACGCCTCCGAGCTCTGGGAGACCACCCTGGATCCCTCCACGCGCCTGTTGCGCCGCGTGGATCTGGAAGACGCGCAGCGTGCCGATGAGCTGTTTTCCATCCTCATGGGAGATGACGTGGCCGCTCGCCGCTCCTTCATTACCCGCCGCGCGAAGGATGTCCGCTTCCTGGATATCTAAACCGCTGGCTTAGTCCTCTGCGTATAGGAGCTGGGGAAAAGCCAGAGCCCACCGTGGAACTATCCACGGTGGGCTCTAACTATGGGGAGAGGTATTAGCTGCGGGAAGCGTGCTGATCCGCAAACCCAAAGCTCAAGGACACCAGGCAAACGGCGATGATGACACCGAAACCGGTCATGATGGATACGGGCCAATCTCCGGAGGTGCTTTGGAGCATGGCAAAGACGATGGCGGTAATGACGGCCAGGCCGATGGCGGTGCCGATGCGCTGGCCGGTTTGCAGGACCGCGCCGGAGGAACCGGCGTAGTTGTCTGGGACCTGTGCCAAGGTCAGGGTTTGGTTAGGGGAGACCACGGCACCCTGGCCGAGCCCAATAAATGCCAAGGAAAGGATGAGCCACCATTCGTTCATTCCCCAATGCGTGGTGCCCCAAATAAAGACCACCGTGGTGAAGAGTCCGAAGATGGTAGTCAGCATGCCGATGATGACCACTATGCGCCCATACCGCGAGATTTTGCGGCCAGCGATGGTGGCGGTAATGGAGTTGAGGAGTGCGGACGGAATGCCCACCGAGCCGGCCGCGAGCGCGGAGTAACCCAGGCCATTTTGGAAGTACAACGCCACGAGCACCCAGATGCTGGTAATGCCCATAAACCACAACGTGGCGATGATGGTGCCATTGCGGAAGCTCGAGGTGGCAAAGATATTGAGATCCACCATCGGCGGATGGCCGGTAGCCTTGTGGTGGCGCTCCCACAGCACCCACACACCAATGAGCACGGCACCCGCGAGAAGCAGCCACCACACGGCCGGGGAACCGGTGGAGTCCATGAAGGGGAAGAGGATGCACCATACTGCGGCGCCGAGAATGAGCGCGCCGATGGGATCCAGGGTGGCCAGCGCCTTGAAGATTCCCAGCTTATTACCCGAGGCATCGCGGACGCGGGAAAACAGCGGGCGTGGGAACCACATGAGGCCTAAGATGATGGCCAGCAGGCCGATAGGCGCATTGACCAGCATGGTCAGCCGCCACCCGTGGTCAGGGCCGCCGATCTTGATGAGGAAGCCACCCAGTACCGGGCCGATAGCCACCGCGATTCCCACGGTGGCGCCAAAGTATCCAAAGGCGCGGCCGCGCTCTTCCCCGCGGAAGTATTGCTGAATCATTCCCACTCCCTGAGGGTTCAGCAATCCGGCGCCAACACCCTGCACAAAACGCGCGATGTTTAGAGAATGCGCATTCGGCGCGAAACCCGCCACGGCGGCGCTGATGGTGTAGACGGCGATGCCGAGCAGGAAGATGCCCCCGCGCCCCACGAGATCGCCGGCGCGCCCTGCGGCGACGAGGACCACGCCGAAGGTAAGCGCATAACCAGACAGCACCCATTGCACATCCGAATCCGTGGCACCAAGCCCAGACTGAATCGACGGCAGCGCCACATTCACGATGGACACGCTAATCAGTGACATGAACACCGTGACCAGCACAATAATAAGAACCCGCCAGCGGGCGGGGTCTTGGCCGGCGGGGTAGTCGGTACGGTTTGCTTCTGATGCCGACGATTTATGATGCGGGGAATAATTCACTTCCACACTTATACTCCGCAGTCCAGAAAACCTTCAACCGCAGGAAAACCGGTGGAAACTATTTATTTACATGTGCTTTTGTACTATGCGGCCGAATGCAGGAACTTCCGGGCTTAAGATCTTGGTGGCCTTGCCGCGCAGGGAATTATAGGGTTTGCGCAGTGCGGCGGAGTTCACCTTTTCTACGTGCTTATCTGCGATATTCATAATTTCATCGCTGACCTCTTCTTGCCGCGGTTCAAGGAAGGCACCAAAATCATCCTTCCCGCTTTCCGCAAAGTCCTGCCACCGCGGATCCAGGGCATCGAGGACATCCGGCAGGATCCGTTCCAGCGCCTTGGGGACGACGTTGGCATCGGCCTTCTTGGCGGCGGCCAATCCGCCTTTAATGGCCATGCCAGAAATGCCGGATTGGGCGGAGGCGACTTTTTCAACGAGAGCCCCGCACTCGGCGATGAACTCGGTGCGGGTGGATCCATGCATCAAGGTAGAAAGGTGAGACATGGTGCCATACTTTACGCGAATTTAGTGGCCATATAGACGCGGGCGCAGTACTGCGCGAAGGTCTGGTTTCCAGCATTTAACGCTGGCACCTTTTCTAAAACCTCCGCCATGGCTTGGGCTGCCTGTTGCTCATCACCGTGAATGGCTATGCCCTCCAGGCGCGCGGTGCTGGCAGCGGCGGCGGCAACTAAAGCGGAGTAATTGATGATGCGGAGCTTAAAGCGGGCACAAAACTCTTGGGCCACTAGGTACAACTGTTCGGGGCTCATGACTGGGTCTTCCGTGCCCTGCGGATTTCGGCCTCTAGGTCCGCGCGGCCGGGGAGGAGATCGCGGGCGGTGGCTTGCACGTGGGCATCGGCAAGCGTACGCGAGGCCGCCGCCACGATGGCACGCACCACCGCCTCGTGCTTGGAGGTGCCTTGCGCGGAGGCCAAGAGGGTAAGCGCGTGATCCTGTTCTGCGGTAAGCCGCAATGTCATTGCCATGCCCCAGTGATACCACAGTGATACCACCGGTGCGGCAAATAAGGCCGATAAGGGCCGGAGAAGGTAGAATTTGGCCTTATGAGTGACAATAACGACGATCTTTTTGATCGGATTTTTCCCATTGACATTAATGAGGAGATGGAGTCGAGCTATATCGACTACGCCATGTCCGTCATTGTGGGCCGCGCGCTGCCTGAGGTGCGCGATGGCCTAAAGCCGGTACACCGCCGCATTCTCTACGCCATGTTCGATTCGGGTTACCGCCCCGAGCGCGGCTACGTGAAGTCCGCGCGCCCAGTCTCTGACACCATGGGTCAATTCCACCCGCACGGTGACTCGGCCATCTATGACACCTTGGTGCGCTTGGCGCAGTCCTGGAATATGCGCTACCCGCTTGTCGATGGCCAGGGTAACTTCGGTTCCCGCGGTAACGACGGCCCTGCCGCAATGCGTTATACCGAGTGCAAGCTCACCCCGTTGGCCATGGAAATGGTCCGCGATATCCGCGAAAATACCGTGGATTTCTCGCCCAACTACGATGGCAAGACCAGCGAGCCGGACGTCCTGCCGTCCCGCGTGCCTAACCTTTTGATGAATGGCTCCGGCGGCATTGCCGTGGGCATGGCCACCAATATCCCGCCGCATAACCTCAATGAGTTGGCCTCGGCCATCTACTGGCTGCTGGAGAACCCAGACGCGGACGAGGATGCCGCGCTCGCGGCCTGCATGGAACGCGTGAAGGGCCCGGATTTCCCCACCGCCGGCCTTATCGTTGGCGATCAGGGCATCAAGGATGCATATACCACCGGCCGCGGTTCCATCCGCATGCGCGGTGTGACCTCCATCGAGGAATCCGGCTCCCGGCAGACCATCGTGATTACGGAGCTGCCGTTCCAGGTCAACCCCGATAACCTCATCTCCAATATCGCGGAGTCCGTAGCCAACGGCAAGATCGCCGGTATTTCCAAGATCGAAGATGAGTCCTCTGACCGCGTGGGCATGCGCATTGTTGTGACCCTGAAGCGCGATGCCGTCGCCCGCGTGGTGCTCAATAACCTGTACAAGCACTCCCAGCTACAGACCTCCTTCGGCGCTAATATGCTTTCCATCGTTGATGGCGTGCCGCGCACCCTGCGCCTGGATCAGATGCTGAGCAATTATGTTGCGCACCAGATTGAGGTCATCGTTCGCCGCACCCAGTACCGCCTGGATGAGGCCGAAAAGCGCGCGCACATCTTGCGCGGCTTGGTCAAGGCGCTGGATATGTTGGATGAGGTCATCGCCCTGATCCGCCGTTCGCCCACCGTTGATGAGGCGCGCGAGGGCTTGAAGGAGCTTCTCGATGTCGACGATATCCAGGCCGATGCCATCCTGGCGATGCAGCTGCGCCGCCTGGCCGCCCTGGAGCGCCAAAAGATCGTCGATGAATTGGCAGAAATCGAAGAAGAGATCGCAGACCTCAAGCACATCCTCGCCCACGAGGAGCGCCAGCGCCAGATCGTCCACGATGAGCTGGAAGCGATCGTCGAAAAGTACGGCGACGAGCGCCGCACCGAGATCCTGCCTGCCTCCGGCGAGGTCACCGATGAAGACCTCATTGCCCGCGAAAACGTCGTGGTCACCATTACCGCCACCGGTTATGCCAAGCGCACCAAGGTTGATACTTATAAGTCACAAAAGCGTGGCGGCAAGGGCGTGCGCGGTGCGGAGCTCAAGCAAGATGACATTGTGAAGAACTTCTTCGTTTGCTCCACGCACGACTGGATCCTGTTCTTTACCAACTTTGGCCGCGTCTACCGCCTGAAGGCCTACGAGCTGCCGGAGAGCGGCCGCGCTGCCCGCGGCCAGCACGTGGCCAACCTGCTGGAATTCCAGCCGGAGGAAAAGATCGCCCAGGTCATTCAGATCCAGTCCTACGAGGATGCGCCATACCTGGTTCTGGCCACCCAGCAGGGCCGCGTGAAGAAGTCGCGCCTGACCGATTACGAGTCCGCTCGCTCCGCAGGCCTTATCGCCATCAATCTCAACGAGGGCGATGCGCTCATCGGCGCCCAGCTCGTTTCTGAGGGCGATGACATCCTGCTGACCTCTGAGCAGGGACAAGCCATTCGCTTTACTGCCGATGACGACCAGCTGCGCCCCATGGGCCGCGCTACCGCCGGTGTGAAGGGCATGCGCTTCCGCGGCGATGACCAGCTGCTGGCGATGTCCGTCGTCCACGACGGTGAGTTCCTACTCGTTGCTACCTCGGGTGGCTACGGCAAGCGCACCGCCATTGAGGAATACACCCCGCAGGGCCGCGGTGGCTTGGGTGTCATGACCTTCAAGTACACCCCGAAGCGCGGCAAGCTTATTGGCGCCATTTCGATTGATAAAGACGATGAAATCTTCGCCATTACCTCCGCCGGTGGGGTTATTCGCACCGAAGTAAACCAGATTCGTCCTTCCTCGCGCGCCACGATGGGTGTGCGCTTGGTTGACCTTGCCGATGACGTCGAATTGCTTGCCATCGACCGCAATGTCGAAGAAGATGGTGAGGAAGACGCGCAGGCTGTGGCCAAGGGCGAAAAGACCGTCGATGAGGTCCAGCAAGAGCACCACAAGGGTAGCGATGCCTCCAAGGATGAGGAGTAGGACATGGAACGACGAGACGTAACCATCCACCACATTTCGCCCACCTCGGCGTTTCGCGTTGGTCTGGCCCTGTCACTCGTCGGACTCATCGCGTGGTTGCTGGCCGTGTGCCTGCTGTACATCGGCTTGCACCAGGTGGGCATATGGGAGTCAGTCAATAGCCTCGTTGGTGGCGTCGGCGGGGGCTTTGAGGTCACCTTTGGTGTGGTGATCGCAGCCAGCGCGCTGATTGGCGTTATTTTCGCCGTCCTGTTCACCTTGCTCGCACCGCTGATGGCCGTCATCTATAACGCCATCGTGGATGTCCTCGGCGGGCTAAAGGTTAGCTTGGATGATATTTAGACCACTGTGAGTGGGAGACTATGCCGGCAGCTACGGTTGCCGGCATTTTTCTAGTTTTAAGCGCGAAGTAGGGTACTCATTAGGCCAACGAAGAGTGCCTTTGAAAACCTCTTTGAGCTGCCGATTTGTGTTCTTTCCGGGGTAGTATGTAAAGTTACTTCTCGTTCCGCTAAAGGGCCTATAGCTCAGTCGGTTAGAGCGCATCGCTGATAACGATGAGGTCGCTGGTTCGATTCCAGCTAGGCCCACCACGGAACAATGGGGCATTAGCTCAATTGGTAGAGCATCTGCTTTGCAAGCAGAAGGTCAGGAGTTCGATTCTCCTATGCTCCACAGGTGTCATGGGTCGCGACATGCTTGACAGGTCAGTCGCGACATCGTTGGCGAACCGGCATCTCAGTTGTTTTGTTCTGGGGTGCCGGTTTTCTTGTTATCTGGGGTCTAGGGGTGGGTCGCCTTTTTCCAGTAGGGCTTTTGGGTTAAGTAGCAAAAGGGGATGCGGACATTTTTTAGGACTATTCAGAGTAGCAGCTTGCGTCGGCGTTGATTGATGCTTAATCCGCCGAACTCAAGCTTGATTCTTCGTTCGTTGTAGAAGTCGACATATTCATGAATCGCTTTCTCTAGTTCCTCACGATGGCGTCATTTACGTCCATAGAACATCTCATTTTTCATTCGGCCGAACAATCCCTCGCACGCCGAATTGTCGGGTGAGCACCCTTTCTTCGACATTGAACGAGCAAAACCGATGTCTTGGGAGGCTTGGATCCAACTATTACCTCGATAGTGGCAACCCCGATCGGAATGGATTACTAATCTTGTCGGATCCGCAGGCGTATCATTTTCAATCGCCTGTGCTAAGCAGTCGTCTGCAAGCTGCTGACTAGGATGGCAACTCGTTGTTGCTCCCACGATCTTTCCGTCGAAACAATCCACCAACGCTGAAAAGTAGATTTTCCCGTCATCAGCAGGAAACTCTGAAATATCCGTCAACCACAGCAGCCCAGGCTTATCAGCATGAAAATTCCGTTTCACCAAGTTTGGTGGGGCATCTGAAATCTCCCCGCGATACGACGAATAACGACGCTTTTTCTTAACATAACGCACCGTTAACCCTTCGGCCGTAATGATTCGGCGCACAACTTTCTCGCTGACCTTGATTCCCGATTGCTTCAATTGAATCCAGACGCGACGGTAGCCGTAGCTGAATTCGGAGTCTTTTACGATTTCGGTAATTTTTTCGGTCAGCTCCGCATACTTTGAAGGACCTGACCCCTAGTTGGTGGACACCTGATATCCAGCCTGGTTGGGTTGGGAAGAAAGGTAATCTGCCACTATGTCCAGGTATTCCGAACAGTTCAAACGCGATGCTGTGGCCCTCTATGAGAACAATGAGGACCTCTCGCTGAACGCAGCATCAGCAGAGCTCGGTATCAACCGAGCCTCGCTGCATTCTTGGGTCAAGAAGTACGGCACCGGCAAACGTGCCCGCATAAAAGCCATGCAGGATAAAGCCCAAGCGGCGAATGATTCCGAGCGGATCCGCCAGTGAGACAAAAGAAAACGCACAACTGCGCGAAGAACGTGACATCCTGCGCAAGGCCGCTAAATATTTTGCTTAAAGCAACTCACGGGCGTTCTGCTTCTCAGTGTGTCTATGACCACCGAACCGAGTACTCGGCTCACACGGATGTGCCATGTGTTAAAGCTGAATCGTTCCTCGTTTTATAAATGGGTCCAAACTCGTAAAAAGCGCAGGATAAGAGATGTATTCTGATGCCGTTATTGGTGCAAGAATCACAACCATCTTCGATGATGAGCACGGGCTTTACGGAGCTAAACGCATCGCTGCAAGCCTCAACAGTGATACGGTTTTCGGCCCGATAAATTACAAGAAAGTTGCACGAATTATGAAAGCCATGGGACTTAGAGGCTTCACCAAACGCCGCCGATGCATCACTGTCAGGCGTAAGCCTGGCCACTGCGTCATGCCAGATTTACTAGGCCCGCTTATTCACAGCCAACGAGCCGAACCGCGTTTACGTCGGCGATATTTATCTACCTTCCGTGTAAGGGAGGGACAAACATGTATGTGGCCACAGTCATTGACACTTCATTCACGCAAACGTGCAGGTTATGCACTCGCAGACCACATGCGGGTCTTATTGGTCATCGATGCCCTAGCCCACGCACACGGTGTACGCGGCAGTCTTGACAGAGCTATATTCCATTCCGATCACGGCAGTGTGTACACCTCACAAGCCTTTAGGAGCTATTGCTCGTCGTTAGGTGTCCGCCAGTCTATGGGAGCGGTAGGAACGAGTGCGGATAACGCCCTAGCAGAATCGTTTAACGCCACGCTCAAGCGGGAAGTCTTGCGCGATAGGAAAGTCTTTGACAACCCAATTACCTGTCGCCAAGAGGTCTTCCGGTGGTGCATGCGCTACAACACGCGCCGGCGGCACTCCTGGTGCAATCTCGTAGCGCCTGATGTCTTTGAAACCAAGTCTTCGGCTATACTGACCACAGCAGCATAGCTAACCCCCGACGTGTCCACTTTCCGGGGGTCAGGCCCATGCGTTGCGCATTAAAGTCCGTGACGGTGGCAGGGTTGTCAACAAGTCTGCCTATATGGCTATCGGCGTGGATTTAGATGGCATCAAGCACATTTTGGGCCTATGGATTGCTAAAGAAGAAGGTGCTTCCTTTTGGGCACACGTGTGCGCCAACTTATCTAACCGCGGGGTCAAAGACGTCTTTATTGTCTGCTGTGACGGGCTGAAAGGCCTACCAGAGGCTTCTAGAGGCAACCTGGCCGAATTCCATGGTACAAACCTGCATCGTGCACCTGATTCGCGCCGCGAACCGGTGGGTCACCTACGGGGATCGCCGCGCTGTATCAGCCGCGTTGAAGAAGGTTTATACGGCTACTGATGAATCCACGGCAGAAGCAGCGTTGAAGGAATTCTTCCGATTCTGAACTGGGTGTGAAGTACCCTCAGTCGGTCAAGGTCTGGCAGGACGCATGGGATAGATTCGTGCCATTTTTGCAGTTCCCACCAGCAGCCAGAAAGGTCATCTATACGACGAATTCCATTGAGTCGTTTAACAACCAGCTGCGTAAAGCCACGCGTAACCGGGTCCAATTTACTAATGATGATTCTGCGTTAAAGACGCTGTGGTTGATGATCTGCACTATTGAAGACAAACGAGCCTTAAAGAGGGCGAAACAAGGCAAACGGGCCTCAGCTACAGCCAGCAGGCTCGTGGAAGGAGCACGAGTATCCGGCTGGAAACAAGCCATCAACCAAATGGCCGTGGCCTTTCCCGACCGCTTCGACAAATACCTATAAACCTAACCCCACACACACAACTTGACACGCTCCTATCATATTATATATTTTGCATGTTAACGTCGGAAAGTTATTGAAATTGCCCTTTCTATTTCTGACAGTTTTCTATTTCTGACAATTCTGCAGATTTATGATCTAAAACGGGTACCTTCCGGCGATTTCCAATAGTCACTTCACGTCAACGAGCCAGGAGAAGGTATCATGTTGAAATCTGCTTCCAAGATTATGTCTTTCTTTGCAGTCGGCACCATTTTAATCGGTTCAGCTTCTACTGCTGCCGCTGTCGATATGCCACATAAGGAACCTAATGCTTCAAACAGTACTTGTGCAGCGTCGAATGGCCCATCCAACACGAAGGACACAACCCAGTCTCCAGACAAAGCAGAACTTCTAAAAGAAGCTAAGGGAAATGTCAGCAAGGGAAAAATCCATGCTCATGGTGGCGTCGATCGCCTTGATCTCGACAATACAAAGGTTACGACGGTAAAGAGTGATGACGGAGAAAGCTTTGATCTCGTTACTGTGCCTTATTCGAACGAGGGAGAATATAATTACCTCAGTAACATAACCGTCGCCTACAAGACGGAAGATCACTCCTCTCCAATTGGCCAATCGGAGACGCTTTATACAAAAGGTTCTCACAACAAGTTTAACGTCCAGGTGTTCAAGGATGATCAGCTTGTTAAAGACGAAGGCCTTGACATTGACTATGTTGACGGAGCCACCCTCCAGGCTAATCAAAATGTCCCAATGGCCGATCCTGACGCCCCTGAGCTACAGGGCTGGGGAGAGAAGACCGCATGCATTGGTGCCATTCTTGGTGTTAATGGAGTGGTTGCTGGACTGATCGGTTCGACTTGTGCAACGGCCTGTGGCGTAGAGCCTATCGGCGCGGCGGTATGTGCAGCCTGCGTTGGAGGGATTGCCACCCTCGGCACCGGCGATATCGCCGGTGTCGTCGAGTGTTTTAAACTTTAGTTGAGGGGGGCGGAATGAAAGCTGCAATTCTTTTCTTCGGTGCTTTTTCTGCAGCGCTGGTCGTTGTTCTGCTGCCAAGATGCTTTGACGATCCTAGTTCCTTAGAGATTGGCGCCATAGCATTTTTTTCTTTGCTGTCCGTCGGCTTTTTGATGTTGGCGAGAGCCATGAGTGCTGAGCGGTCTGGCAGGAAATGACTGGCTCTCTGCGCCACATAATGCAACTAGCGTTCCACTCACCGCTGCTACCTGTTCTTTTGGTATTTGGCTCCCTTTTTATAGGGATGAAGTTTGAAAGTACTCTGTTGATGGATAGCGGTCGAGAGGGACTTCCTGCTGAAATGATTTCTCTAAAATCTTCGAGCAAAGTTGTGCAACAAGACGACAGGGTTGGACAACTTTGGATAAAAGAATCGGAGGAAGCAATGAAAAAGCGATGCACGGTCAACCACCTGAGAAATGGTTTTTGGATAACCGCACGTCACTGTGTCCAAGGACTCAATGGTCAGAATGCTTCGGGATTCATTAGGCAATATGACGGTCAAAGTGCGAAGGTGGAAGACGTGTATACTAAGGGAGAAACAGAAGACGTTGCATTGATTAAAGTTTCTGACGGAATTACTGCTGATTCATTTGAGCTACCCACAAAGTCCTTAACCTTTAATGATGAAGCGAGCTTGATAGGGTATGGGGGATACCATGATTTCCCCTCCACAGCTGAGGTTCGTGTAGTTGCGTACTATGATAAGTACTCATTTGAAGCAGGCAGCTTTTCCAACATTCTCCAGAGTGTTGCTACTACCGACGCTTGGTCGTGCTCTGGAGACTCCGGCGGCGCGGTATACTCCGGAAACACTATTTATGCTGTTCATACAGCAGGAGGAGCGAATCCCACTTGCCAAGACCGTAGGGGTGGGAAGATGTGGCACTCAGATATCTTCCCGTATGCTGATTGGATTAATTCCCTTATGAAGGAGACGCAGGATAGCAGTGAAAGTTACCGTTAATCTTGGGAGGATTCTCCTTTGGGGACAAAAAGAGCGAAAGATGCCAAGATAGTTAGAGCGCATGTTTCGGACTTATGCAGATTGGGTTTAGATGGATCTAGTTTTCCACCTAAACCCAATCTGCATCTTTTTGCGAACTTAGTTTCACGGCTGTGCTTATTTCCGGCAGGCTGACGGTTCTTAATTCTTGACTTCCAGTGACAAAGGAACTTCCCTAGTACTTCTCGTTGTTGGAAGCATTGAAGAAAAGCCACCTACGGGGGTGTGGGAGTCGTGGCTTTTTGCTTTCCTTCTGTCCGACTATGTGCCGGGGAGGTGCGCTGCGGACACCCAAAAGAGAGTGTCTAATGGTTTGTGTGTGGGTTCGGGATTATAGGTGTTTGGCGAGGCAACCTCCTAATGAACCAACACCTTCTCCGAGCCAGACCCAAAAACCGAGCCTGGCACTGTCACTGGTTCAGAGATGCAGAAGGCACAGATGCACCATTCCGACAGACTCGACCCCTTCTCATTTCGAGATCGCCCCCGCTCTCAGCGTTAAGGCCCTAAAATGGATAACTGTTTTGGGATATGAGTCCGGCCACCATCGTTATGTATGGTTGCCTTCTATTTGTGACATTGGCGCTGATTCAATTGTTCCGACACATTTGCTGGGGACTATCCGGTACTTAAAGCAGACTTTTTCGAACTAGGCAAAATTGTTTGGGTTGGCGAAGAGGAAATTGCAAGTGCAAAGGCACAGGCCGTCGGAGGGTTTGAGTTACTATAAAGATTTAATTGAGCGCGCCAAGGAAAGAATCTGGAGCAATAAGGATTTCCCTTTATCGAGATTCTTGTAAAGCTCTGTTAAAAGTTAACCAAGCGGGTTCCGCTGCTTTATTGAAATCTGCTAGGCGTGGGATCTTTTGCCCAATAAAGACTGTGGGCACGTAGTCCCTTATGACGCCACCTGAAGCGCGTTAGATTTTCTCATCTACTCAAACGGAGCAAACCTAGGACATTTCACGAGACAACCTCAGCAACACTTTCTGTCGTTTAAGCTGAAAGGACTTTTCGGTAGTTCCACTTCACCTCTCATGCGAAAATGGCTCCTTCCGTTCTTGTAAAATATACCTCCCCGGGGTATATGGTGGGGAGAGTAACCATCACTGTGTTCCACCGAAGCTAGGACTCCTCATGGTGCAAGGAGGAGAAGAAAGGAACTTCATGAGTACTTCTCACCAACACGGTGAGCATTCCGGTGCTCACCAGGCCGCGGAAGCGGACCATACGCAACACACAGATCATGGCGGTCACGAAGAACACTCCCACGGTGACCATCACGGTCACGGTCACGGTCACGAGCACGGCCACGGACACGGACACGGGGAGCACGCGGCGATGTTCCGCAGCCGCTTCTGGTGGTCGCTGCTGCTATCGGTACCGGTCGTCATCTTCAGCCCTATGGTCGCAGAATTGCTCGGCTACGGCGTACCCGAATTCACTGGTTCATCCTGGATTCCCCCGGTGCTCGGCACCATCATCTTCATTTATGGCGGCACGCCGTTCCTGCAAGGCGGCTGGTCGGAACTGAAATCCCGCCAGCCCGGGATGATGCTGCTTATCGCCATGGCCATTACCGTGGCGTTCGTTGCCTCATGGGTCACCACCTTGGGTATTGGAGGATTCGACCTAGATTTCTGGTGGGAGCTGGCCCTCTTGGTCGTCATTATGCTGCTGGGCCACTGGTTGGAGATGCGTGCACTCGGCGCGGCCTCCTCCGCTTTGGATGCCTTGGCAGAACTTTTGCCTGACGAGGCTGAGAAGATCATCGATGGGCAGACCCACACCGTGCCAGTCTCTGAGCTGGCGGTGGATGACATAGTACTGGTTCGCGCTGGGGCGCGGGCGCCTGCCGATGGCACCATTGTTGAAGGCTCAGCCGAGTTCGATGAATCCATGATCACCGGTGAATCCCGGCCCGTCTTCCGCGATAAAGGTGAGCGCGTGGTCGCCGGTACGGTAGCTACAGACAACACCGTCCGCGTCCAGGTAGAGGCCATCGGTGGGGATACGGCCCTGGGTGGTATTCAAAGCATGGTCGCCGAGGCGCAGGAATCTTCCTCCCGCGCCCAAGCCCTTGCCGATCGCGCCGCAGCGTTGCTCTTCTGGTTCGCGCTGAGCGCAGCCTTCATTACCGCGGTGGTCTGGTCCATTATCGGTAGCCCAAGCGACGCCGTGGTGCGCACCGTCACCGTGCTCGTCATCGCTTGCCCCCACGCCCTCGGTTTGGCTATCCCACTGGTCATTGCGATCTCTACTGAGCAGGCCGCACAGTCTGGAGTACTCATCAAGGAACGTATGGCGTTGGAGCGCATGCGCACTATCGACGCCGTCCTCTTCGATAAGACCGGCACCCTGACCGAAGGTGCGCACGCGGTCACCGGTGTCGCAACCGTTGAGGGCATCAGCGAGGGGCAGCTGCTAGCAGTGGCCGCCGCGGCCGAGGCCGATAGTGAACACCCGTTGGCCCGCGCCATCGTCAAGGCAGCCGAAGACCACGCGGAAGCATCCCAGGAGCAGCTGCACAGCTCCGATTTCAGTGCTGCCGCCGGTCGTGGAATCCAGGCCACCGTCGATGGGGCAGAGGTCCTCGTCGGTGGACCGAATATGCTGCGCGAGCTAGAGCTTGCCACCCCTGGGGTTTTCGATGCGCAGGTTGAGGAGTGGTCCCAACGCGGCGCGGGTGTCCTGCACGTCGTGCGCGATGGTCAGATCATCGGTGCTCTCGCGGTTGAAGATAAGATTCGTCCCGAATCCCGCGCGGCCGTACAGGCCCTCCAAGAGCAGGGCGTCAAGGTTGCGATGATTACTGGCGATGCCACGCAGGTCGCCGAGGCCGTTGGCGAAGAACTGGGTATTGACGAGGTTTTTGCCGAAGTCCTGCCGCAGGACAAGGACTCCAAGGTCACCGAATTACAAGAGCGCGGCCTGGCAGTGGCCATGGTTGGCGATGGCGTCAACGACGCCCCAGCCTTGGCCCGCGCGGAAGTCGGCATCGCCATTGGCGCCGGCACCGATGTCGCCATGGAATCCGCCGAGGTGGTGCTCGCCAGCGATGATCCGCGGTCGGTGCTTTCAATGATGAGCTTGTCGCGCGCTAGCTACCGCAAGATGATCCAAAACCTAATTTGGGCATCTGGCTACAACATCATTGCCGTGCCCTTGGCGGCAGGCGTACTCGCACCCATCGGTGTCGTGCTCTCCCCGGCGGCCGGTGCGGTATTGATGTCGCTATCGACCATCGTGGTGGCATTCAACGCGCAGTTATTACGCCGAATTGAACTGGACCCAGCACGCTTGGCACCCACCAGCCACTAGGTGGAGGAGACCAAGCTCGAATAAGTGGTACGGGGCTCCGGATACTTGGGATTATTTTAGAATTGAAGTCCAGTTGCTAAAATAATCCTCATGACCGAGCGGGACGACTTTTGGCTTGAAGAGGATGAACTAGCAGCATTCATGTCCCTGATGAGCGTGAATGTCCGGCTCACCAATATTCTGGACGCGCAGCTCCGCGATGACGCCAAGCTAAGCTTCTTTGAATATACGGTGCTCTCACGGCTATCAGAGGCCGAGAACCATGAGATGCGCATGCGGGATCTTGCGATTACCGCAAATGGCTCCCTGTCCCGCCTGAGCCAAGTTGTCACCCGCCTGGAGCGCCAGGGCTGGGTCGTGCGGCGTCCTTGCCCCAATGATGGGCGGACGACGATGGCGCACCTTACCGATAGCGGCTGGGACAAGGTAGTAGAAACCGCCCCGGGCCACGCCAAGCAGGCCCGCCGATCCGTTATCGATAATCTGACCCGCGCGCAGATTCATCAGATGACCCAAATTAATGAGCGTATCATCAAAGCCATCGAAGCCGATGAGCGCTATGGCGGCCGCTATTAATCACTTTTTGGGATAGCCGCGGCGGACGGAGACGGTCTTATCAAAGGGAATCCAAAACCGCAGGGCCGCTTCCTGGTTTTTGGAAATACCAATTCGCGGGCCGCGCACCCATTCCGGTGCAGACTCGCGCTCAGAAAGCTGCACTGGCAGGTGGTTATCCTCCAGCGTTGCTCCCAGAGCTTTTCCGAGGTTCCCGGGGCCGCGGGCTAGGTTATGAAAATCGCTGGTGCCGCGTCGTGCAAAGGCGGTATCGATCCCAGATAGCACCTCACCGCCGCGCAGTAGGCACCCTTGGCCCACGCCTTCGGGCGCGCACACGATATTGACATTGCGGTGGATGCCGTAAGAGGCATACACGTACAGCCGGCCGGGTGGGCCGAACATGGCGGCATTGCGCGGGGTTTTCCCACGAAAGGTATGGGCGGCGGCATCGTCCGTGCCCAAATAGGCCTCGACCTCCGTAAGGCGAATGCTCACCCCTGCGTGCGTGATGACGCAGCCAAGGAGTTGCGGGGCTACGACATCAGCAGTGTGGGAAAAGTCAATCATTAACGGGAGTGGTAGCGTTTTCCGTCTACCGGGGTACGCAGCAGTTCATCGAGGCTGACCGGTTCCAAGCCCTTGGCGCGCAGGCCGTCGATAACGCACTCGGCCGCATTGACGGTGGTCGGGTGAATATCGTGCATCAAGACGATGGAGCCTGGGTTAGCATCTTGGACGGCGGCATTGCAGACGTGCTGCGAGTCGCGGATCTTCCAATCCAAGGTATCTACGTTCCATAGGGCCTGCGACAAGCCCTTATCCCTGGCTACCTGGTCAACCGTCTCATTGGTGGCACCGTAGGGCGGGCGCAGCCACTTTGGATCCTGCCCGGTGGCATTGCGGATCGCCGCGTTGCCGGCGTCGATATCTTGGGCAATATCGCCGTAAGCTAACTGGTTGAGCTGGCGATGGGTCTTGGTGTGATTGCCAATGGTGTGACCTTCTGCCTGCATGCGCTGGAGCGCCTCGGGGTATTGGTAGGCGTGATCCGCTAGCACCATGAAGCTGGCGTGAGCGTTTTTTGCCTTAAAGGTATCCAGGAGCTGGTTGGTATAAGGACTTGGGCCATCGTCAAAGGTAAGGGCCACGCAATTCGGGCAATCGACGCCGTTGCCCTGTGGCTGCGGGGCTGGTTGCGGTGCGGCCCCAGCTTGGGGATCCGGTGCGGGTGCAGCCTCATTCTGCGGCTCGTCTTGTGGCGCTACCGAGGAAACAAGATCCTGTGCCTGCGCGCGGGTGCTGTCGATGCGACTTTGAATATCGGTCTGAATCTCAGAAACCGCGGATTGGATATTTGGTTCTGAGGACCCAGCTACTTTCGGGGTGCCTTCGAGGAATTGCGCATTGGCGCAGGCGGGAAGGGCGGCAGTAGCGAGCACGGTGAGTGCGGAGGTAAGAAGACGACGCATACTTTTCCTAGGAACGAGGACAGATGGGCACGATTAGCCAGCCTACTCCACTGCGAAGGTAATTATGGATTAAACGCGTGTGATAAATGTGATAGAAGTAAATCAGTGTGCCGCGGTGTCTTCGGCATTTTTGGAATGAGCGGCTGCAGTAGTAGAGTACAAGCCACTGGGGCATTAGCTCAATTGGTAGAGCATCTGCTTTGCAAGCAGAAGGTCAGGAGTTCGATTCTCCTATGCTCCACAGGAAAAGTCCGGATTCTGGTTAAAGAATCCGGACTTTGGTCATGTATAGGGTTATAAAAAGCGCTTGACCATGATGTAATGCTCGGCGTACACACCTACATGCTCGAAGCCCAAGCGTTCATAAAGCCCCTGCGCACGCGGATTATCGGGGTGGACGGCCAGGGAAATACCGGGCGCTTTGAGGGTCTGGGCGAGGGAAATGGCGGCATCGATAAGCGCGGTGGCAATGCCCTGGCCCGCAAAGCGGCTTTCTACCGCGATGGCAAATTCTGGGATGGCCGGTTCCACGAACCCGTAACCGTGATTGTCCTCGGTACCCCAATTGAGCCACACCCCGCCGGCGGGCACGAGGTCCTCCCAAGCGATGAAACCTCCCTGGTTGGGCTCCCAATTTTCCACGTAAAAGGAAAAATCATCGGCAAAACCGGAAGAAAGCTCGCCTCGTTCATCACCGAAGGTATCGGTCAGGAAGTTGAGGCGAGCTATATAAGTGCGATCGGATTCTTGTGTCGCGCGAATTTCCATAATCCCCAGGATATATGAAGAATCCGCCGGGCTAGTTAAGCCAAATGATAGTTATGCACGTCCGCGCCGTTGAACTCGCGCATTTCACCGGATTCGTCAACGGAGCGGAAGGTAGCGCCGTTATCTATGGCAAAGCGGAGGTTATCCACGCGCGGGGAGGGATCATCGGTTACTGGGCCTGCGGGGAAATAGTACGTTGAACCGTCTTTGAGCTTGACGGTGAGAGACTCAAAGCTCATTGTTTATCTCCTTGTAGAAAGCCTTAATGGGTGAATTCAAGCAGGAGATTTTTGAATAGGCAAAGCAATGAGATCTAGGCAACGCCTAGTGCACCCCCACGGCGGGGGTGCGAGAGGAACTACTGCTCGTCAGATTGCAGGCGGTGCTTGCCCTCACTTTGGTGGTCATCCGTGATGCGGCTGGTGTCTGCCTCCTCTGCGGCGGCCTCTTCTTCCTCGCGGTGCTTGGCCAGCTGTTCATCGATGGAACCCAAGAGCTCTTCATCGCGCACGGCACCCTCTTCAGCGAGGTCCGAATCGTTTTCGGGCTTAGCTTCGCTAGTGGAGGTGTAGACCAAGGTAGATTCTGGGGCTGTGTTTTGGGTGTTACCGCGGTAGTCATCTACGCGCGGTGGGGTCTGAGAAGGCTTGTCATTGGAGCGCAGCCAAGCGTAAATCGCACCGGTTGCCGCGGCGAGCAGGGCAATGATTCCGGCAACAGTCCAGAACTTGGAAGACGTCTTGTTCTTCTTGGTCTGCTTCTTTGCAGCCTTGGTGGCCTTTTTTGCCTTCTTGGTGGCTTCCTTTTTGGCCTCATCGAAACGCTCGACGGCGTCTTCGCGGTAGTTATTGAAGTCCTCTAGTGCGCGCTCGAGGCGGGAGTGTGCGGCCTGGGTAACGGCGCCTGCCTGCTTGCGGGCCTCATCGAAGGCGTTGTTGTCTTCCTTTTGCATCTGTTGGGCAGCCTCTTCGAGGGCGGTATAAGTTTCGCGGGACTTTTCTTGCCGGTAATCGCGCAATTGCTTCCACATATTGGAACCGGTCTTGAACGCCATTTTCACTACGGTGGGGTTCATTGGTGCAGATGCTCCTTAGGTGAGATTTATTTGTCTTTTCCATCCAGCATAGTGGTCAGCCTGACACCCCACCACTGTTTTGGCGGGGGATTCAGGGGTGGAAACAACCGTAAAATAGACCGCTTGGTTCAGAATGGAGGATTAATATTCACGTCGATTTTGGCTAACCGCGCTGTTTATGGGCCTGCAAAGGTAATACCATTAGCGTCGCGCTACCCCGCAAACTGAACAGCTTGGTACGTTTTCCTCCAGACAGCAATTGAGATCGGGAAAAGGAGGTGACTATGAGCCCGCGTTTTTCGGCGTCAGCACCATTGGATTCCATAAGTGAAGAAGAACTGATGGTGCCGGAGCGTTTGGCCCTATCTTTCGAGGTAATTCCACCGCGCCATGACGCCGATGAAGCCAAAATCGACCGTTTGCTGGAAACCTTGGAAAGCTACCACCCGGATTATATTGCGGTGACAAGTTCCAAACGGTCCGGTTGGCTCGAAGGGACGACGGCCTTTATCGAGCGGATTTCGCGCACCACCTCGATGCGCCCGCTTGCGCACTTGGCCTGCACGGCTGGTTCGCGCACGGAACTAATCGGTTGGATCAACCGCTTGGTCGATGCCGGTGTCCGCGGCCTGCTGGCCCTGCGCGGGGACCTGCCAGAGGAAGGTTTGCCGGAGTACTATCCGCAGCATGCCGATGAATTGATAAGCCTCATCCGGCAATTGGAAAGGCAACAAGCCGCGCGGTTCGCCGCTGGCCGCCTGGCCGTCGGAGTCGCGTGCTATCCCAGCGGGCACGTTGAATCTAAAAACGAAGATGAAGATTTTGACGTCTTGCTTAAAAAGCAACGCCTCGGCGCGGACTTCGCCATTACCCAGCTATTCTTCGATGCCCAGGATTACCTGCGCTTTACCAAAAAGGCCCAACTGGCCGGGGTGCATATTCCCCTTATTCCGGGAATCATGCCCATGACCAGCCTGCGCCGGGTGGAGCGAATGGGAGAGCTGTCCGGGCTCGCCGTGCCCGAAAGGGTGCGGTCGGCGCTCGCGGCAGCGACAACCCCAGAAGAAGAATACGAAACCGGCATGGAACTGACCGCCGAACTAGCCCGCGACATCGTGGCTGGTGGGGCGAGCGGGCTCCATATATATACCCACAACAACCCCGACAATACTCACGACCTACTAACCCGAATCGGAGTAGACAATGACCAACGCTAATTTCCCCAAGGCGACAATTGAGGGCTATCCCCGTATTGGCGCCAACCGCGAGTTGAAGCGCGCGCTCGAGTCCTACTGGGCGGGCCGCATCGATGCGGAGACCTTCGAGTCCGCCGCACACTCGCTGCGCCTGGATACCTACAACCGCCTGCGCGACCTCGGTCTGACCGAGGACTACGCCATCCCGGCAGACGTCGCTTACTACGACCAGGTTCTCGAAACCGCACTGACCGTCGGTGCCGTTGCCGGTGAAACCCTGGATGATGAGTTCACCCTGGCCCGCGGTAATAAGGACACCGCGCCGCTGGAGATGACCAAGTGGTTCGACACCAACTACCACTACATCGTGCCGGAAATTGCTGATGACCACGCTTTTAAGGCACACCCACAGCGCATTATCAAGCTGGTAGAAGAAGCCCGCGAAGCAGGCCACACCGTGCGCCCGTACCTCGTTGGCCCGGTCACCCTGTTGGCCCTGTCCAAGCAGGCCGAGGGTGCTGCCAAGGCCCCGCTTGAGCGCCTAGATGATGCCGTTGCCGCCTACCAAGAGGTCCTGGCGGAGCTGCACAAGGCCGGCGTGGAGTGGATCCAGTTGGCAGAACCTGCCCTCGTTGCAGACCTGACCAACGCTAGCGATGAGGACTTGGCTGCATATACCAAGCAGGCTTACTCCGCCATCCTGGGTGCAGAAGAGCGCCCACAGGTCTACCTGACCACCCCGTACGGCTCTGCGCGCAAGGGCCTCGATGTCATCGCAGAGCTCAAGCCAGAGGCCGTTCAGGTTGACCTTTCTGTCGGCACCCTGGCCCTAGATGAGGGCTACCTCGAGCGCGTGAAGAGCCTGAACACCCACGTCGTTGCCGGCCTTGTCGATGGCCGCAATGTCTGGGCCGCCAACCTGCGCGACCTGCGCTCCAAGTACGAGGACCTGGCCGGCAGCATCGATGAGCTGTCCGTATCCACCTCCGTGTCCTTGCAGCACGTGCCGCACTCCGTCGAGGCAGAATCCAAGCTGCCTGCCGATGTCGCCCCATGGTTCTCCTTCGCCAATGAAAAGGTCAAGGAAGTCGTCGCCCTGGTACAAGGCCCAGAGGCAGCCGAAGAGGCTTACAGCGTCAGCGACCGCGCTGTTCGTACCCGCGCCGAGTCCGAGCGCATCAACAACGCCGCCGTGCAAGAGCGCATCTCCCAGCTGCCGGAAGGCGAGGTCAAGCGCGAGCCGGCCTTCAACGAGCGCAAGGAAGCACAGAAGGAGCTCGGCCTGTCCGAGCTGCCGACCACCACCATCGGTTCCTTCCCGCAGACCAAGGAAATCCGCCAGGCGCGTGCCGCGCACCGCAAGGGCGAGCTTTCTGATGCTGACTACAACTCCGCCCTCAAGGACGAGGTTAAGTCCGTCATCGAACTGCAGGAGCGCCTCGGCCTGGACGTCCTGGTCCACGGCGAGCCAGAGCGCAATGACATGGTGCAGTACTTCGCGGAGCTGCTCGATGGCTTCGTCACCACCGAAAACGGCTGGGTACAGTCCTACGGTTCCCGCTGCACCCGTCCGCCAATCGTTGTGGGTGACATCTCCCGCCCGGCTGCCATGACCACCGAGTGGTCGAAGTTTGCACAGTCGCTATCGGAAAAGCACGTCAAGGGCATGCTGACCGGCCCGGTCACCATCCTGGCGTGGTCCTTCGTCCGCGATGACGTGCACCAGTCCGTATCCGCGGACCAGCTGGGCGTGGCCTTGGCAGACGAGGTTCGCGACCTGGAGGAAGCCGGCATCGACATCATCCAGATCGATGAGCCAGCCCTGCGCGAGCTCCTGCCGCTGCGCGAGCAGGACCGCAAGGCCTACCTCGACTGGGCAGTGCGTTCCTTCCGCCTGGTAGCCCTCGAAGCCAAGCCCACCACCCAGATCCACACCCACCTGTGCTACTCGGAGTTCGGCCAGATCATCGACGCCGTCGCCGGCCTGGATGCAGACGTCACCTCCATTGAGGCAGCACGCTCCCGCATGGAGCTGCTGGAGGATATCGATGAGACCTTCCACTCTGAGATTGGACCTGGCATCTACGATATCCACTCCCCACGCGTGCCTTCCGTGGAGGAAATGGCAGAGCTTATCCGCGCCGCACTCAAGAACGTGCCGCTGGATCGCCTGTGGGTTAACCCGGACTGCGGCCTGAAGACCCGCGGTTACGAGGAGACCGAAACCTCCCTGCGCAACATGGTGGAAGCCCGCGATGTGGTGCGCAACGCCCTCTAAATAGAATCTGCGAAATTCTAGGTTCTTAAAGAAAACGCTATGCAGCCGGTCTGCATAGCGTTTTCGTGATCTTGTACCCACCCGCGACGCTATGGCCGGATCCGGATTACCGTGGGCGCTATGAAGCACTCAGCATTTCGCAATAGCCAAGAATCCTTCCTGTCTGATTCCCTGGCCGGGTTCATCGCCCAGCATCCAGATGCCGCCTGGCACGATGCGGGCTTCATCGGGCGCAGCACCCCGCTGCGCACGGCCGATGATAAACCGGCGGTCGCGGTCATCTCCGGTGGCGGATCCGGCCACGAGCCCATGCACGCCGGCTTCATTGGGCAAGGCATGCTCGCCGCCGCCTGCCCGGGCCTGCTTTTTACCTCCCCGAATGCGGTCCAGGTCAGCGAAGCCACGCAGTGGGCCGACCAGGGCAGGGGAGTGCTGCACATTGTGAAGAACTACACCGGTGATGTCATGAACTTCACCGTGGCGCGCAATGCTGCAGAGGCCGTAGATACTCGTTCCGTCTTGGTTGCCGATGATATTGCTACCGAAGGCACCGGCGAGGGCCCTGGCAGGCGCGGTACGGGTGCCACGATCCTGGTGGAAAAGGTGGCCGGTGCCGCGGCGTACCGCGGCGATGACTTGGATAAGGTCACCGAGCTTGCGAAACGGACCGCCGATCAATCCCGCAGCATGTCCGTGGCACTGGGATCCGGCTTTTTGCCCACCACGGGGCGCGATACCTTTGATTTGGACGACGGGCATATGGAAGTCGGCGTGGGCATCCACGGCGAGCCGGGCACGCACACGGAAAAGGTTGATAATGCCCACGGCATCGTCGCCACCGTGCTGGAAAATCTGGGTGCTGCCCTTGATATCAACAGCGGCGATGAGGTGGTGTGCCTAGTCAATGGTTTGGGAGGCACCACGCCTTTGGAGCTGAGCCTGGTCTTCGGCGAGGCTTCCGCGCAGCTAGCGGAGAAGGGAATTACGGTAGTGCGCTCCATGGTGGGCAACTACGTCACCGCGGTCAATATGCACGGCGTATCCATCACGCTGCTCAAGGCGGACGATGAGCTGCTCGAGCTTATCGATGCCCCAACTTCAGCCCCCGCCTGGCCGCATACCTTGGGCAGTGCCAAGCAGGTGGAATCGGCGCGGATTACCTTTGAGGATGAATTGCCCAGCGAAGGCGCAGAAAACCAGTGGTTGAGTGACTTCGTCGGCCGCGTGCAATCCTCCATCGAGGAGTTGACCGAGCTTGACCGCAAGGCCGGCGATGGGGACTTCGGTACCAATATGGAGGCGGCGCTTGAAAGCATTGAACTGCCGCTGCGCGGCTCGGATGATGAGATTTTCACCGGACTGGCCAAGCGCTTCCTTGTCCTGGCGGGCGGAACCTCGGGCGCGGTTTTCGGCAGCTTTTTCAACGACATGGCCCGCGCGGAGACCTTAGCGGAAGGTTTGAGCAGCGCGGCAGAGTTCATTCAAGAACTGGGCGGCGCGCAGCGCGGGGATTGCACCATGCTCGATGCGCTCATTCCGGCCGCGGAGAAGGCGCAAGAAATCGGCGCGGAGCGCCCAGACGAGCAAACGCTCCAGGCCCTATACGAGGCCGCGCGGGAGGGTGTGGAGGAAACCGGAAAGATCGCCGCCAAGAAGGGACGCGCGTCCTACCTGGGAGATCGAAGCAAGGGAGTCATCGATCCCGGTGCCCTCGTGGTTAGCTGGCTATTTGGGGGACAAGCCTTGTCAGCTGACTAAGGCAAGACACATCGCCCTCTCCCTTTCCGGACCTGTCGAGGTACACAGCGCGCAGGCCCGCCCTGCGCGCACCGAGCACATCATTTTCCAGTGAATCGCCCACCATGAGCGTTTCCGCGGGCGTGACATCGAGCCGTTCGCAGGCGGCCAGGTAGGCCTGGCGCTGCGGTTTGGGGTAGCCGAGTTCGACGGTGGGGATAAGGGGGACATCGGCAAGCGCGAGGCCTCCCGCCTCCAGTTTTGCCTGCTGCATCTCGCGCTTGCCATTGGTGAGGATGCCCACCCGGAAGCCGGATGCGAGCGCCCACTCGAGGGTGGGGCGGGCATCGGCAAAGGCGCGCCACTGGCTCTGGTAGGCGGCCAAGTAGCCGTCGTAGGCGGCAAGGGCTGCGGCATCGTCCATGTCCTCGCCCAAAAATTCGCGGCAACGGGCGATGCGCTGGCCTTGGTGGGAGACCTCGCCGCGCTCATAGGCGGTAAACCACTTGCGTTCAATGGCGGCAAAACGCTGGTGCTGCCCAGTATTTAGCCCGCGCTGCCGGCACCATTCATCCACGCCGGCCCGCGCTGCGGCGGTGTGATCCATCAGGGTGTCATCGAGATCGAAGAGCAACGCGCGAATCATAAGGATAACGATAGCGCGATCGCTGAGAGCGTTATGTCTTGCACAGCGGAGAGGAAGTAAATTCTTTACAATGGCTGGCATGACTCAGAAGACCGCAACTGCAACGATGCATACCAACTACGGCGATATTGTTATCGATCTCTTCGGTAACCACGCACCGGTAACCGTTGAAAACTTCATCGGTTTGGCCAAGGGCGAAAAGGACTACTCCACCCAGAACGCAAAGGGCGAGCAGTCCGGCCCGTTCTACGATGGCGCCATCTTCCACCGCATCATCGATAACTTCATGATTCAGGGCGGCGACCCCACCGGCACCGGCCGCGGTGGCCCGGGCTACCAGTTCCAGGACGAGTTCCACCCAGAGCTGCAGTTCGACCGTCCATTCCTGCTGGCCATGGCCAATGCCGGCCCAGGCACCAACGGTTCCCAGTTCTTCATCACCGTGGCGCCGACCCCGCACCTGAATAACCACCACACCATCTTCGGTGAGGTTACGGACCCGGCTTCGCAGGAAGTCGTCTCCAAGATTGGCAAGGTCGACACCGACCGCATGGACCGTCCGCACGAGGACGTTGTCATCGAGTCCATCGATATCGCCTAAGCGTTTTCTTCGCTCCGCGCCCGGCACCACACTCTTTCCTGTGGTGCCGGGTTCGTTTAGTTTTTATCCGAATGCCAACAAAGGGTCAGCTTTCACACCATGGTGAAAAATTATTTGCGAACCGCCCCCGTTACCTCGACCATTGCCGCGATCTGCATCATCGCGTGGTCAATTACCGCGGTACAAGCTCGCACATTGGGCGAGACCTTCTTTCTCTCCACGCTCAGCCAAGACTGGGCCCTGTGGGGGCCGCAGTACGCCGATGCGCCGCTTACGGCGCTGTCCTCGGAATTCATGCACTTGGACGGCGGGCACCTCGCGGTCAACATGGTGGTGCTCCTGCTTATAGGTAGGGAAGTAGAGCGCGCCCTCGATACTCGGCTATACATCGCCGCGTACCTGGTTTCTTGTCTGGGCGCTTCCGCCATGGTGCTGTGGTTTGATTTTGGCACTCCCACGGTAGGGGCCTCTGGGGCGATCTTTGCGCTGATGGGCATGCTGGTGGGCGCCTTCCGGCAACGCGGGATGGATCTGCGCGCGCCCATCGTCCTGTTGTTGGTCAATGTGGGCTATACCTTCGTCGCAGAGGGGGTCTCCCTGTGGGGCCACCTTGGCGGCTTGTGCACCGGCATCATCTTGAGCTTGTTCCTCTTCCATCGAAATAAATCCGTGCGCTGGGCGGGTGTCGCTTTCACCGCTGCGGTCATCATTGTGTTATTGGCCCTGCGAGCTGGGGTTTGGGGATAACTGTGGAATTTGATCACCGGAATGGGTGTGCGAAAGAAATCCACAATAGTTATCCACATTGTGGATAACCACATTCTTGTAATTTACCGAACGCTTTTCCGGAGTTTTCCCTGATCACACAGGTTATAGCGGTATCGGCGGCCGAAGAATCACCTGTGGAAGCCCGTGAAAACACTTATCCACAGGGTGGGGATAAGTCTGTGAAATAAGTATTCCACAGGTTTCTTCCACAGCCTGTGGATAACTTTGTACCCATCGTGTGGGCGAATAGGTAGATTGGTGCCAGTGACCTGCACAAGGAGGACTGTGGATAAACAACCGCACGCTGTGATCGTCGGCGCAGGACCCAATGGGCTCACCGCCGCGGCCCGGCTCGCCACAGCCGGTTGGCGCGTGGATGTGTATGAGCGCGCCAGCCACCCGGGTGGGGCGGCGGCATCGTCGACGGAGATCTTCCCAGGCACCGTCGTCGATCTCGGCGCGGCCGGTCATCCCTTCGGCATCGCGAGCCCGGCCTTCCGCGCGCTCGATCTGGAATCGCACGGCCTGCGCTGGCGCCATGCGCCGTATCCCATGGCCCATCCACTGGAGGGCGCGCAGGCGGGCATTCTTCACAATTCTCTAGAGGAGACCGCCGCGGGGCTCGACACCGATGCCAGGGCGTGGACCCGCCTGCACGGCCACATGGTGCGCAATATCGACGCACACGTGAACAACGCGCTCACCCCGCTGGTGCGCTGGCCCGAACACCCGGTGCGCTTGGCGCAATTCGGCGCGCCGGGCATGCTTCCGGCGAGCGCGCTCGCGCGGGCGGCATTTACTTCCCCGCAGGCCCGCGCCTTATTCGCCGGTAGCGCGGTGCACGCCATTACCTCGCCTACCAGGGCTTTTACCTCCGCTTTCGGCCTGCTCTTTGGCGCGCTCGGCATGACCCGCGGCTGGCCAGTGGTGGAAGGCGGTACGCAGGCGCTTGCCGATGCCCTCGTCTCCCTCCTCCGCTCCCACAACGCCCGCATCTACACCGGCGCCGACATCACGGATGTGCGCAGCCTGCCCCGCGCGGATGCCCTTATCCTCAATCTCACCCCGCGCCAGATCCTTAGGCTGGGCGGGCTCGAACTTTCTGCACGGACCCGACGGTCCCTGCGGCGGTGGCGCTATGGCAGCGCGGTGTACAAGGTGGATTTTCACTTAAGCGAACCCGTGCCGTGGGCCGATCCCCGCGTGGGCCAAGCCGGCACCGTCCACGTGGGTGGCAGCGTGGAGGAGATTGGTGGGGCGGAAAGGGACATCGGCAAGCGCCGCATGCCCGAAAGTCCCCTGGTCATGGTGTGTCAACAGTACGTGGCCGACCCGTCCCGCGGGCTGGTGCTGTGGACCTATGCGCACGTGCCGCACGGCTATGAGGAGCGCTTTCCTGGGGAGGTGACAGGCCTCATCGCGCGGCAGATCGAGCGCTTCGCACCAGGTTTTCGCGACACCATCTTGGGTACCCGCGCGACGAGCGCAGCTGACCTGGAGCGCTGGAACCCCAACCTGGTGGGTGGCGATATCGCCGGTGGTGCGATGACCGGGCTGCAGACCGTGCTGCGCCCGCGCCTCTCCGCGCACCCGCACCGGCTCGCGCCGGGAATATTCATGGCGTCGGGCTCCACCGCGCCCGGGGCCGGCGTCCATGGCATGCCCGGCTGGTGGGCCGCTGAAAGTGCGGCTACGCCTTAATGGGAGCCCGGCGTTCGCAGTAGAGGAAAACCGCACCGATCATCCACAGCGTTACCGCTGCAAGATATCCGGGGGTGGTCGTGATCTGCGGCTCGATACTATTGCCTGGGATAAGCCCAGTAACCAGCGGCTCCAGCACGAAACCGAGCACGGCAACGTAATCTAGCCAGCCCAACCTGTGGGAAAATGCCCCCGCCACGCCGAAAAGTGGCCCGGCGATAAGGGCAAAGAGGAACCACGCGCCATTAGCTAAAAAGGCCGTCTGCCAGTCGTAGATACCAAAGGCGGAAAGCAACCCGTAGTGCACCGCCAACATGAGCAGGAGTATGCCGGCTCCTGCGAAAAAGGCCGTGGTCCACCGGTGGGCGCACGCCTTGCCCATGAGGTAGGCAAATAGCGCCCACACCATGCCAGAACCCAGTACCGAGCCAAGGTAATTGCGCATGGACAGGCACGCGGGGGCGGTGCCTTCGATCAGGGCAGGATCAGAAAACGCGATATGAACGGCGGCATAGGCCACCGAGACGGCTAAGCCGGCCACGAGAACGTACTGGGACCGGTGCCGCAGCGGTGCGGGCGAACGACTGGTCATGGAGTGCTCCTTGAAATGAGGATCCCGCTATGTCCGAGGCGAGGAATGGTGAAAGAGATGAAACGTTTATAACTTCAATAATAATTGCATGCGCGATATCGCGGAAGAGCACTCTTAGTGGTCATCTAGACAGTAGATCGCACCGAATTTATCCCTGCGCTTTTGCAGGGTAGCTGCTTGATGACAAGACCGGAGGGCCCAGTTGAGCAGACTGATTATCAAGGCAATGAGCATGGATATGTCTCAAAATGCACATATAGGGCTAGTCATGAAGCAACAACCACAGTGCTAAGGGCTACGTAACTTAAAGGAGATACGTGGTCAGTTTTCATCTCTATTCTTCCGTAGGTCATTCATTGGTCGGGCGCATAAAGATATCCATCATCGAGAGGTTGGGATCTGACGAGGCAAAGATCCGGTCTGTTATATCACGCGGCGACCAGCTATCAGGGAAATCCTTGAACTCATTTGTGACAGTTCCGAGGGCCAAATCGGGACTATTTTTAACAGCAGTGAGGATGGTGAAAACCTCGTCAGGGGTGGCGTAGAAAGAGTTTATGTCATTAGCGCCGGTGGCATCAGCAATGCTGGCCCAATCATTTACTTCCGCAATATCGCTTAAAATATTAGAAACAATAGTTTCTGGTTTTAAATCCATATTTACGTTCTCCTGACGTGACGCGGTGGTTGGCGTAGGTAGCGCGCTTGCTAGAGAGAAGCCGAGGGTAGAGGTGGCATCGGCAAGCGATACTTCCTAAAGATCAATGTAGTCCAGTGGCTGGTGCGGGTCTATGCCTAAACGAAGTTGAGCATCACAGTTGATAGTCCTCGAAAATCTCACATAAAAAAGCGAACGTGACGTCATTGACATCGGCTTATGGTACCGATAGGTTATAACATAATTCTGCGCTGGGATACCGGCGCGATTGTGGCACGGTGCCTGCCCGGACAAAAGATAAGTGAATGAAATATGCAGACACAGAGGAAGAGCCGCGTAGAAGGCCTGTACATCGATGAAGATGTCGAACTGCGTGCTGGTGCGCTGAACTTTGGCGGGCGCATTGAAGACATCTCGCTTGGTGATGTCCCCGCAGCGCAGGCGGCCTGGCAATCTGGTGACCCAGACGTTTTGCTGTGGGTCCCAGGTTTTGTGGACCTGCACAATCATGGCGGCAATGGCGGAAGCTTTCCTAATGGTGACTATTACCAGTGCCGAGCCGCTGCGCGCTTCCATCGCGCCCATGGCACCACCACGCTGATAGCCAGCATGGTCTCTGGAACGCAGGCGGAACTGTGCGCGCGGGCGGAGTTGCTTGCCACGCTGGCAGATGAGGGGGATATCGCCGGCATCCATATGGAAGGCCCGTTCATCGCCGCGGCCAAATGTGGCGCGCAGGATCCATCGCGCATCGTGCCGGGAGACCCAGACTTTTTCCGCGCGGTGATCGATGCCGCTCGCGGCCACCTGCGCTCTATTACCTTCGCCCCAGAAACACAAGCTGCGGTGGAGCTCCTCGAGGTCTGCGCCGAGCACGATATCATCGCCAGCTTGGGCCATACCGAGGCAGATTACGAGACCACGCTGCGGGTCATGGGGCAGGCACAAGACTTGGGCGTTACCGTGACCGGGACCCACCTTTTTAATGCCATGCCGCCCATCCACCACCGCAACCCTGGCACGGTGGCCGCCCTGCTCACCGGCTCGAAGGCCGGCGATGCGGGGGTAGAGCTTATTGCCGATGGCGTGCATCTTGCCGATGGCACCGTGGATATGGCCTATAACCGCCGCTCCTTTGCGGTCACCGATGCAATGGCCGCTGCCGGCATGGCCGATGGCTCCTATGTGCTGGGATCCCTGCCCGTCACCGTGACCGGCGGCGTGGCGCGGGTGGGCAGCGGCGCCATCGCCGGTGGAACTTCCACGTTGTCACAGCAGTTCGCGCGTTTTGCCGCACGCCACGGCGCAGAGGAGGCGGTTCGGTTTACCTCCACCACGGCCGCGGACGTACTGGGGGATAAGGACATAGGGCGTTTGGCTCCCGGCAAGCGCGCCAACCTCGTGGGCCTGAATGCGCAATTCGAGCCCATGCGCGTCATCGCTGATGGCATTGACATCACCGCCGCGACAGATACTGATTCACGTTAGGAAATACTGCATGGACATCCTCATCCGTTCCACACCAGCAGAGGTGGCTACTGCCGCCGCCGATATCTTCGCCCGCTATGCCAACGCCGGGGCCACCTTGGGCCTGGCCACGGGTTCTACTCCGGTAGCGATGTATCAAGAACTCACCGCCCGCTGTGAGCGCGGGGAGGTGAGTTTCGCTCGCAGTCGCGCCTTCCTCCTCGATGAATACGTGGGGCTGGCTCGCTTCCATGAGCAGTCGTATTACTCCACCATCCGCCGCGTATTTACCAGTCACGTCGACTTCATCGATGAGTTGGTGCAGAGCCCCGAGGGCGATGCCGCGGACTCGGACCGCGCCGCAGCCGCCTATGACCAGGATATTCGCCATGCTGGCGGCATCGATATCCAGCTGCTGGGCATTGGTGGCAATGGGCACATCGGCTTTAATGAACCCTCCAGCTCCTTGCAATCGCGCACGCGCCTGGAAACGCTGCACCCGCGGACGGTGCAGGATAATGCCCGCTTCTTCGAGAACACGGACAGCGTCCCGCGCTACGCGCTGACCCAGGGGCTCGGCACCATCAGCGAGGCCCGCCACCTATTGCTGCTGGCTACCGGGACCGAAAAGTCCACCGCGGTCCGCAACATGGTGGAGGGCCCGCTATCCGCGCACTGTCCGGCCTCGATCCTGCAGATGCACCCGCGGGCCACGGTGATTCTCGATGAAGATGCGGCATCCCAGCTGGTGGATCACGAGTACTACCGCTTCGTGGATGAGCACCGTCCGCACTAAATCCCTCTTTACTTCTTTACACCTTTGAAAGGACTCCTCCCGTGAAACTCAATATTATGGGGCCCCTGCAGCGGCTCGGAAAGGCGCTGATGGGCGCCGTGGCAGTGCTGCCTGTCGCGGCAATCCTCGGCGGCGTTGGCTACTGGATAGCCAGCGTGGCCGGCCAAGATAACGTGGTCGCGCAGCTGCTCATCAGCTCCGGCGGTGCCGTCCTGGATAACCTGGGCTGGATCTTCGCCGTCGCCATCGCCTTTGGCCTGGCCAAGGACTCTAATGGCGCCTCCGCACTCTCCGGTTTCCTCGCCTATGCCACCTTCATGAAGCTCTTGGGCCCTGATGCCGTCGCCGGTTACCGCGGCATCGAAGATCCCGCAGCGCTGACTGGCGATGACGCCGTGGAATGGGCCGCCGAGGGCTGGAATGCCGTCGGTGACGGCAACGTCCTTTTCGGCATCCTCGCCGGCATCATGGCCGCGATGGTTTATAACCGCTTCCACGGCACCAAGCTGCCGGACTTCCTGGCCTTCTTCTCCGGCCGCCGCCTCGTACCCATCCTCACCGCGCTTTTTGCCATCGTGGTCTCCGCCATCCTCTACTTTGTATGGCCCTTCATCTACCACGCGCTCTTCAACTTCGGTACCTCCATCCAGGGCCTTGGCGCCGCGGGTGCGGGCATCTACGGCGTGGCCAACCGCCTGCTCATCCCGACGGGCCTGCACCACGCGCTGAACTCCGTCTTCTGGTTTGATGTCATCGGCATCAACGACATCGGTAACTTCCAATCCGGCCAGTCCACCATCGATGCCGCCGCCGCGGCCACCTCCGCCGCAGAGTGCCCCGGTATCTGGAAGAACGGACAGTGCACCGTGGATGGCGTCGTTGGACGCTACCAGGCCGGATTCTTCCCAGTCATGATGTTCGGCCTGCCAGGCGCCGCCCTGGCTATGTACCTGCGCGCGGATAAGGGCCGCCGCAAGGTCATCGGCTCCCTCATGGCAGCCGGCGCCCTGGCCTCCTTCTTCACCGGCGTGACCGAGCCACTGGAATTCTCCTTCATGTTCGTCGCCCCGCTGCTCTACGTGGTGCACGCGCTACTGACCGGTCTCTCCGTCTTTATCGCCGCCACGATGGAATGGACCGCGGGCTTCGGCTTCTCCGCAGGTTTCGTGGACATGCTGCTGTCCTCGCAAAACCCGCTGGCCAATAAGTGGTACATGCTGCTTATCATGGGCGCTATTTTCTTCGCCCTCTACTTCGTCCTCTTCTACTACCTCATCGGCTGGTTTAACCTGAAGACCCCAGGCCGCGGCGATGACGAGGACGCGCCTGAAGAAGACGATTCCGCCACGGGCGATGACAAGACCGCCGCTTCCGCCGCCCGCATCATCGAGGGGCTCGGCGGCAAGGACAATATCGATTCCCTGGATTACTGCACCACCCGCCTGCGCGTGGGCGTGAAGGATCGCGCGCTTGTCGATGACCCCACTATCAAGCGCGCCGGCATCTCCGGCGTCATCTACCCCTCCGAAAAGAACGTGCAGGTCATCGTGGGGCCCTCCGTACAGTTCATGTTTGATGAGGTAAACCACCAGCTGCGCACCGGCTCCGCATCGATAGCGACGGCCACCGCGAAGCCTAGTGAAGACGCTCGCCCCGCAGAGAAGATCGGCACCGATGTCGAGCTCCACGCCCCGTTCGAAGGAACCGTCGTGCCGCTTTCTGAGGTCCCCGATGAGTCCTTTGCCCAGGGCATGGTGGGCGAAGGTTTTGCCGTTATTCCTACCGTGATCGATGCCTTCGATGTCTGTGCCCCAGTAGATGGCACCATCACCATGGTCTTCAAAACCGGCCATGCCTTCGGCATGCGGACCGAAGAAGGCCTCGACCTGCTCATTCACATCGGTATCGATACCGTTGAACTGAAGGGAGAGGGCTTTACCAAGCTCGCGGCTAAGGGCGATGTCGTCCGCGCCGGGACCCCCATCATCGCGGTGGAGTCCGAGAAGCTGCGCGAACGCGGCATCAACCTGATTACCCCGGTGGTCTGCCCCACGGCAAAGCAGATCGCTGGAGTAGATATCGAACACGAGGGCCGCGCTGACCAGAGTGTCTCCGTTGCCCGTGTGCGGCCGGCTGAACACTAAAATTCGCCCTTCCAGCTTTTCTTTGAGACTGGTGGCCAGGTCTAGAAGTTCGTCCGGGTTATCTGCGGGGCGCTGTTGAGATAGATTTCGTTGCGTCTTGCGCACGAACTTTGCGAGTGTGCCGGCGCCGCGCGCCATTGGGGAAGCAGCAGGAAGTTCCGCCAGTAGTGCCGTAAGTGTTTGGCGGCGTCTAACGTGTACTTGTAGTCTCCAGTGTCCCCGTGGGCTCCGATGAACAAGGCTCACTGAAATGTCCTAGGAACAAAACCCAGGGCACTTCAAATTTCTGTCGCGCTAACGTGGTCGAGTCCCCGCGGCAGCGGCTTTTCACAACTTCATGGGCGGTTCAGTTGATGCCGGTAAGGAAACCTAGAGAGGCCCTAGCAGCACGGGGGATGAGTTTATTAAAGGCCGAAGGCGCCGCCGCTGACGAGGATGAAGGTACCCAGGCCGATCAAGACGATAGGGAACAGCACATGCTCCCAGCGTTCGAGAATCTCCGCGATGGGCGGACGGGTGGCCACGAACTTCGCCAACAGGACCAGGCCCGCCACCAGAATCAGAAAGACAACGCAGTAGATGATAACGGTGGCGGTATCCACGTTGAGAAAAACCGGGACATAGACGCCGATATTGTCGCCACCGTTGGCAAAGGTCACCCCGGCGACGGTCAAGACGCTTACGTTCTTTCCGCTGACTTTCGCGTCATCGTCGTCGTCATCGTCTCCCCGCCAGGCTTGCCAGGCCGCCCACAGCCCCAGGGCCAGGGGGATCAGCCCGAAGTAGGGGATCGCCTCGGTGGGCAGGAAGGCATCCGCCCCTAGGGTGACCAGAATCGTGGCTGCGAGGATGCCCGCGAAACCAAGATACTGCCCGGCCAGGATCCGAAGTGTGGTCCCTGCTTGGCCGGCCCCACGGGCGAAGAACAGCGAGAGCACGATGATGTCGTCGATATTGGTGGCGATAAACAGACCAACCGCCCCCAGGAGACCAGTTACCACTTACCTGTTCCCCTCTCCGGTGGCACACCCGGGCACGTCACATGCCGAGTCAATACACGGGGCATTCTCGTCGGCAGCCAGAGTGGTATCTAGCAGTGAGTTCAACGCCTGGACAAGATGGGCGTCGACGATCTCGTAGCGGGTCTTCCTCCCCTGCGGTTCGGCGACCACAATTCCGCAGTCCCGTAGGCAAGTGAGGTGGTTCGACACATTTGACCGCGTCAGTTCCAGCTCCCGGGCGAGAGCGGCCGGGTAGGCCGGGCCGCCCAGCAGGGTCAGGAGAATACGGGATCGGGTGGGATCGGCCATCGCCCGACCCAATCGGTTCATCACGTCCAAGCGCGAAGCAATAGTCAGCATGCACTGGACTATACAGCAGCTGCTGAACTGTTGCAACGAGGGTCGAACGTCGGCCCGACGGTGATGTGTGGGACACCAGCATCCTTCGGTACTGTCTGTGTTGAAATCGTTCGTCTATGAACAGCAGGCTGCCGCAAGGGTCACTCAGGCGGCCGAGGCCTCTGTTCCGGACAAGGACAAGGAGCAATCCGCGGGGCTGCCCCCACGAGCGTCAAGAAGAAAGCGTAACTGGCCGGCTGTCAGGGGCGCCACCGCCTTCCACCCCTGACATATTGCCTTAGGGGTGGAGGTAATTCGACCATCCGCAGCTTAGGCTTGGCCCTTCAGCCAACTCCTGTCGATGACCCGGTGTGCATAGGAGATCATCGCCATGGCGTCGAGAAAATCTTGTCCCTTTTCTTCCGATCCCAGACGTGCGCGATGGGCGCGATCGTTACGAAGGTGTCCGTAGATTCCGTTGAGTAGATGGATGAATCCGAAATGCTCGGCCTCATCTGCCGGGCTGGAGAAATCGTTTATGAATAGTGGCCCAGGGTTATTGCGTGTACCGAACACGTACTGAGTGAGCTTCTCTCCGTCAAGCGCGCAGTCTGCGGGCCGGATACGTTCCATCAGTGACTTTGTCGCTTCGGTTACAGCATGGAACATCGACTGATTAATCAGTTCTTCTTCACAAAATCTCAGCGCCTCGGGATGAGTGCCGCGCAAGACAAGCTTCTCTTTTATCCGTCTGGTCAGGGCGTTGGCGCCGATGACGCCTTCACCTGTAGGGACGATGTGCCCCTCCTCGGTGACGCTGAACCTATAGGTGCGAAGGATTGTGTCGACGTCGGAGATGATCCGTTGACGCTTCTGTGGCCCCTTCAAGAACCGGGCTGGAGCTAGAGCCTCTGAAACAAAACGTGCCAGTGGCCCGCTCGACTCAGCGGATTGTTGCTCGTTCATCAAGGCGTGGTAGGCGATATCAGTCTTGGAGGAAAAACCCTCGAGCACCGTGATACCGGCCGCGGCGAAGACATTATGCATCTCCGTAGCTGAGATTCCCTCCCCTCCTGCCACGAGTGCCTTGCAGAGTGCGCGTGTCAGAGCGGGGTTAGCAACTGGAAGGTTATTTTTAGAAAGCATGCTATGAATTTAGCGAGTGCGTCCCAGCATGTGTCACCGGATAGGGAAGAGTGCGCAGTTTCTGGCACGCTGTTGCAGGGCTATAATAACTCTCTTGACGCTGTGGGTGCGGGCACGGAGGGGTCAAGTCGAGAGTGTCTGATGGTTTGTGTGTGGGAACCCAACCCGCATAAGGAGATGAACCAGAATGACTACTATGGCGAGACGAGATCTAAGCTGATAAGGCCAAGATTGATGCGATTGAAAAGAAGCTGCTTGCTAACCCTGAAATCGCGAAACTGATTGATGACCTAGGCACGTCCACCACGGATGCCAATGACCTAGTTCGGGGCATGCTACAAGCCTCAATCACCAGAGGCTTGAATGCTGAAATGGATACCCACCTAGGCTATGAGCCCGGCGATAGAGCAGCTAAAGCTACTGCTGGAACAGACAATCACCGCAACGGCACCTACCCGAAAACCGTGGATTCTAACTACGGGCCAGTAAAAACTA
>NZ_JBEHGF010000017.1:0-54857 GCF_040225725.1 Corynebacterium sp. KPL4015
GCGCAGAGACACCATCCCGCCCCAAGTTGTGCACCCAGCTCGCTAGCGGGCCGCGATGTCCGCCACTGTCAGAGTGGTCGCAGTGGTGGAGGGATGGGGCGTCGGCAAGCTCCGCTAGGCGATGGTGCGTGTGCCGAGCGCGCCCTGAGCGGGCTTTATCGAGCAACCCTAGAGAGCTCCTTTTCGACGATATCCTGTGAGTTGATGAATCTAAGAGGCACCTTTAGGAGCTCGTCGCCGAACTGCACCACCAAGCCTCACTAAGAAATTGAGAACCGCAGTCATAGGAATAGTAGCGATTGGCTCGGACGAGCTTGGTCGCGGCCGCGACTGCGTCCACTGTATGACCCGCTCGATTTCCGCGACGAGGTGTAGTGTTAGAAAATAGAGTTGATGACTACTTCCAAGCCCCACGCAGATGACACCGGCGATAGTGCTGCCGGGGCGGCGTCGACAAGCAGTGCAGCCACCAAGTCCGAAGGTACTGCCTAGAGTTGGGTGCTCGCGCTGTTTCGGATGGCATTGGGTGCCGGCATCCTGTTCCTGTCTCTACAGGCGCTCATCAGAAAGCGCCGACTTCACCGCGGAGAGCTGATAATCCAGCGGATCCGCCAGCATCTGCGTGGCCACCTCCAACCGCTTTTGGTACAGCGGCACCGGCGTGCGGCGCAGCGTCGACTCCAACCACAAGCGAGTATGCCGAAAGTGCGAAGACTCATCCGGGGTCACCGCGACATTGGCTGGGTCAAAGACCGTGATGTCATCAAGCGCGGTGAAGAAGGTCGCGGTGGTATCCCGCACGTAATCACTGACACCACGCGCACGAATGCGGAACCCATCAGTGGTGCGGGTGACGTTGCTGACCAGCCAATGCTCATCGCGGCACTCGATGGTCACACCGGGAGCGAGCTGGGAGAAATCGGGAAGACTCATGGACTCCAAAGTAGCAGCCAGGGGTGGGCTCGGACGTGGATTATACGGACCATAAATTCGGGCTATGCGTAACCGAGTAGGTGCTGATCCAGAGCTCAAAATCGTGGCCACGGGCAGCAGGTTGTGCACGCCGGCTGGTCAAGTCCGGTTGAGGAAATCTGCGGCAAACCATGTTGATCCGTCACGTACTTCGGTCCGCGTGCCGGACTGTGAACAAGACCTGCCACAATACTCACTTGCCAGAAAGCGCCGGTGTAGTTAGGTAAACTAGAAAGGGTTGACCATTATCCCCGATTAGTACATGGATTGAGACTACTTACGTGTCTGAAGAACCAACCCTGTATCCCGATACGCCCATTGAGGATGTCACCCTCGAGCGCATCGGTGAGATTTTTGACTCCGAAAAGCTCGAGTACCGCGTAGAAGAACAGACCGTCGGCGAAGGTGGAACGGTAAAGATCCTGCGCACCGGCTTTTCCAATATCGCTATTGCCCTGCAGGTGCGTGACGATGTCCTCGTGGCGGACTCCGTCTGGCGCGGTAATGCCCCAGCCTCGGAGGGCCCACAACTGCTCATGGTTCTCAACAAGTGGAACCAACAGCACTTCGCGCCCACCCTGCGCTTTTTTGAATCGTCCGAAAATAATCTGGCCGTCTCCGGCGTGCGCGAAATCAACATTTCCCATGGCCTGTCCCGCAACCAGATCGGTGCCTTCGTAATGTCCACCTTGGACTCCATGCTGCAGTCCATGGCTTTTGTTGAAGAGCACTACCCACAGCTTGTCACCTGGGAGGAGCATAACCATGACTAATGCATCCACCGCATCCACCGAAAACAACTTGCCCGAGGTCGATCTGGACCGCGTCGTTGCCGCCATGGGCACCTTCGATATTGAGCTGACCAAGGTGGAAGGCGAAATTGACGCCGCCACCGCCAACCTCAATGGCCTGCCCACCATGTTTGCTGTCCTGGATTCCGTTGTCATCGTGCGCTGCGATGTGCCAACCGATGCCTCATTTTCCAAGGCCGATGCCGGGCTCTTCCTCGCCGCCAACCAGATCAACTCTGTCGCATTTGGCGCGCGAGCCGTTATTTCTGAGCACGATGACATGCTCGTCGTCCGCACCGAGCGCGATATTCCCGCCGCCGCCGGAATGACCGATGAGCAGCTCACCACCGCTTTGAAGAAGGCCGTCGACGCCGTCATCAACGGCCAGGACGCCATGGTTTCTGCCGCCGAGGAAATGGCCAAGCTCGGATCTGAAACCGCCGCGAAGGCCGGAAACGGCAGCGAGGAAAACTCCACGCCGTCTGACAACGCTTAAGCCGCCTTACCTAAGGCCTTCTCCCCCGCACTTGTTTCGCCCCGCCTCGCGCATTCGCGTGCTAGGGCGCGGCGACAGTGCGGGGATTTTTTGGGCGCCTTGCCCTCTTGGGCTCTAGGCGCCGCGGCTAGTGCCTAGTCCGCGTCGAGGATACGCTGCTTTTCTTCCTCCGGATCGAATTCGGGCGCAGGCCACGACAGGTTCAGGTGCCGCAGTGCATCAACAATGAGGTACTTCAAGGCCATGCGCGCGTATTTCTTATTATCCGTGGGGATAACAAACCACGGCGCCCAAAGCTCATCCGTCCGGCGAATGGCATCCTCATAGGCGGCCATGTATTTATCCCAATAGCCGCGCTCTTCAAGGTCTGAAGGATCGTACTTCCAGTACTTATCCTCACGCTCGGTTCGCTCGATGAGGTTTTCCTTTTGGAACTCCGGTGAGATGTGCAAAAAGACCTTCAATATCTTTACCCGCTTTCCGGCGAGCTCTTGCTCATACTCACGAATCGCCTCAAAGCGGCGGTCGATTTCTTCCTCATCTACCCACTCGTGCACGCGTTGGATCAAGACGTCCTCGTAGTGGGAACGGTCAAAGGCCACTACCTGGCCGGGAACCGGATCGTGTTTGCGGATGCGCCACAGGAAATCGTGTTCCATTTCCTCTTCCGTGGGCTTACCAAAACCCACGGTCTTGGTACCCTGCGGATCGAAGACGGAAAAGACGTGACGAATCGCCCCGCCCTTGCCGGAGGTATCCATTCCTTGCAGGACCACTAAGAGCGAAGGTGCGTCATCGCTGTGTGCCCTGCCATTGGCAAAAAGGCGCTCCTGCAAATCATAGAGCTCATCGTCATAGCGTTCGAAGCGGTCCTCTAAGTCAGACTTTGAGCCATCGAATCCTGGAGTCGCCGTGGGATCGACATCCGCAAGCCGAAAGGTTTTACCGGCGCGCAGGTCTAGCGCATCTTTGATCTTAAATTTACCCATGACACACAGTGTACAAACGCCAGGGTGTGGAGCGGGTGGAGCGGGCGAACCGGGGCTGGCTCCCGCGGCTCCCCGCGGTGGGAAGGCAGAAGCAATTCCCCGGCTGTTGTTTACCTTTTACTTAGGAAGCCGAGGAACTAGGACTGGATTAGGAGTTGTCCTCGTCCGTTTCGGCGCTCGGGGACGACTCTTCTGGCGTCGCTGACTCCTCTGGCACCTCTGCATGCGCCGAAGGCTCAGAGTCCTCCCGGGAATCCTCGGCTTCCGCGTCGTCGCTTTCTTCCTCTTGACCGACGTTATTCATCGGGCTTAACTCAGAACGAGATTGCGCGACGTCATCCAGGACCGCGTGGATATACGGTGCGGCTTGATCGTGGGAATACTGCGAGGCTAGCTCCACGCCTTCGACGACAGCCGTCGCGGTGGGAACGTGCGGATTAAATAGCAGCTCCCAGACCGATAGGCGCAGGATAGCGCGGTCGACGGCGGGGATCCGGTGCAGCTCCCAGTTCTGGGAAAGATACCGCGAGATCGTGTCATCGATAGCGTCTAGCTCTTCTGCGACACCTTGGACGATGACCTTGGTGTAGTCCGCAATCGGCGCTACCGCGTGGCGATCTTCGCGCGCCAAGGCAACGCGATCCTCAACGATAGCCACGGGATCAACGTCCCGGTTCTCCGCTTCATAGAGGATATCCGTTGCGCGCCGGCGTGCGCGGTAGCGCGCGGTATGGCGTTTATGATTGATATCCCGCTTAGCAGTGTTATCAGACAAGATAAAGCCCTAGTTATTGACGCGGGACAGGTACTCGCCAGTGCGGGTATCGATCTTTAGTACATTGCCGATTTCAATGAACAGCGGAACCTGGATCTCGGCGCCGGTCTCCAGCGTCGCGGGCTTGGTGCCGCCTGAGGAACGATCACCCTGCAGACCTGGTTCGGTGTGCTCTACCTTGAGGTCGACGGAGATAGGAAGCTCTGCGAACAATGCCTCATCCTCGTAGAAGGAGACCTGCACGCGCATGTTTTCCAGCAGGAAACGGGCGGCATCGCCAAACTTCTCCGGCGAAAGCTCGAACTGCTCGAAGGTCTTTTCATCCATGACGACATAGCTGGTGCCGTCGTTGTACAGGTAGGTCATATCGCGACGGTCCACCGTAGCGGTTTCTACCTTGACGCCCGAGTTCCAGGTCTTGTCCACGGTCTTTCCGGAGACAACGTCCTTGAGCTTGGTGCGCACGAACGCTGGGCCCTTGCCCGGCTTCACATGCTGAAACTCGGTGATCTGCATCAGCTTGTTGTCAATCTTGAGAACGAGTCCGTTCTTGAAATCAGTAGTATCAGCCATTGCGGTTAAACTCCCGAATATTGTGGTTGAAAGGTTGAAAGCAAAGTATAAGCCTACCGGATAGCCTGCACCCGCTGAGCCACCGGTACCCCCTAAAATCTCCGCCCCTAGGAGGGAGGAGTTACGGGACCAAGCCTACCTATGCCGGCAGCTCCGTAAAGTCCTTGGAAGCGGCGGTAATGATCTTTGGGGCTCCATTGGTGATGATGAGCGTATCTTCGATGCGTACGCCACCCTTGCCCGGCACATACACGCCCGGCTCGATGGTAAGGGTCATTCCCGGGGCCAGTTCTCCCTTACCGGTCGTGGCGGCAAAGGGGGCCTCGTGCACGTCCAAACCCACGCCGTGCCCAGTGGAGTGCACGAAGTAGTCGCCGTATCCGGCATCGGCGATGATGGTGCGGCAGGCGGCGTCGACATCGGAAAGCGACGTGCCCGCAACCGCAGCCTCGACACCGGCCTGCTGGGCGCGCAGCACCACATCGTAGATCTCCTTGGCAAAGTCATTTGCCGTACCCACGACGTAGGTGCGGGTGCAGTCAGAGTTAAATCCGCGCAGGTGAGCGCCGAAATCGATGGTGACCAAGTCTCCATCTTCAATCACGCGATCGTCCGCGCCGTGGTGCGGCATCGCAGAGTTCGGACCAGAGGCCACGATGGTATCGAAGCTCACCCGCTCCGATCCCAGGATGCGCATGCGAAATTCTAGGTCAGCAGCAACTTCGCGCTCCGTGCGGCCCGCCCGCAGCTCGCCGACGGAAATGAGGTCTTCCAACGCCTGATTAGCAAGCGCCGCGATCTCCTCCAGCTTTTCCAGCTCTACGGGATCCTTCGTGATGCGGATATCTTCGATGATTCCAGAAATGGGTACCAAGGTGACCCCATCCGGTGCAGAATCCTTCAGCTCTTCCAATTCCGATACAGACATGTAGTCAGCCTCAAAACCGACGCGAACCGGCGACTGAGCATCATCGAACTGCTGCAAGAGCACCTTGCCTACAGCACGGCCCTCTACAGCTTCTAGATCCGGAACTTCCTGGGCAATCTGGGTGGTATAGCGGCCATCGGTAGCCATGAGCGCGGAGAGATCCTTGCGCAGCAAAAGCCCACCGTTGGAACCGGAGAACCCGGACAAGTAGCGGACGTGGATTAAGTGGGTTACCAATACCGCATCAATGCGCTGACCAGCTAATTCGGCGGCTAACTTCCGGCGGCGATCGCTGAACCGGGTATCTGCAAGTGCCATAGAATCATCCTTTGCGGGAATCGTATTGAAGTGTAAAAATTTATTCTTCCACTATATCTATTTCCGCGGCGATGATGGCTAGGTTCAGTACCTACGTACCGCCTGCACCCGAAAAGGCGCGATTCGGGCCGGCAATTATTGGCACAAATAATCCACCGCGGCGCAGTACCCAAAGACCCCCAGGCCGGCGATGACGCCGCGGGCAATGGGGCTCAAATAAGAATGATGGCGGAATTCTTCGCGGGCATGCACGTTGGAGATATGCACCTCGACGAAGCCTGCGCCATCGGCAATTTCCGCCAGGGCATCGCGCAAGGCGACGGAGGTATGCGTCAGCCCACCTGGGTTAATGATGACGGCACTTCCGGCATCGGCGGCCGCATGGACCTTCTCGATGAGCTCGCCTTCAAAATTAGACTGGAAAAACTCGATGTCTGCCCCGTGCTTCGCCGCATGCTCGGACACGAGCTTTTCAACATCGCTTAGCGTCGTGGAACCGTATACGTCCGGTTGGCGCTTGCCCAACCTATTTAGGTTCGGGCCATTGAGAACAACGATTTTCATATCTACTCCGTGATGGCGGTATATGCCGCTTCTAGCTCTTCGCGCGTCGGACCCTCTATCCGCGTCGTCGCGCCGATACCGGTGAGCGCCACGAAACGTATCTTCCCATCGCGGTTTTTCTTATCGTGGGTCATTGCCTCATATAATTCCGCGAATTTGCCCGGTTCATACGTCGTAGGCAGCCCGATATTGCTCAAGATACTGCGGTGCATATCCACCAGTTCTGCATCTATGAGGCCCCGGTGGTGGGAAAGATGGGCAATGAACATCATTCCTACGGCTACCGCGTTGCCGTGGCGCCACACATACTTTTCCTGCCTTTCCACGGCGTGGCCAAAGGTATGCCCATAATTGAGGGTCTCGCGCAACCCGGCTTCCTTGAGATCTTCTCCCACCACCGCAGCCTTTACCGAGATAGATCGCTCGATCAATTCAGGCAGAACACCGCGTGGGTCAAGGCAAGCACCTGGATTTTCCACGTAGTGCTGCACAATGACCGGATCATGAATGAACCCAGTCTTAATGATCTCAGCAGAACCAGCCACGATCTCCGCCTGTGGGAGGGTCTCTAGGCGCTCCAGATCGACGAATACAGAGTCCGGCTCGTGGAAGGCGCCGACGAGATTCTTCCCGGCCTTCGTATTAATTCCAGTTTTCCCGCCCACTGCGGCATCAACCATGGCGAGAAGGGTCGTAGGGACCTGAATCACTTTGATTCCGCGCATCCACCCGGCAGCGACAAAACCCGCCATGTCCGTGGTTGCCCCGCCGCCGACGCCGATGACGACATCACTGCGGCTAAAGCCCGCCTCACCAAGGCGGTCCCACACGTTTCCCACCACGCTAAGTTGCTTCGCCGCCTCGGCATCCGGCACCTCGAACAAGACTGGGATGACGCCGTGTGCTTCAACGGATGCTGCGAGCTCTTCTGCTGCGGTGCGCAGGGCCGGCTGAAAGATGATTGCTGCCTTATCAGCGCCTGTGTCCGCGCAGCGCCGTGCGATATCTTCGCTGAGTCCAGCTCCTATGCGGACCTCATAAGGGCTCGGCCCGTTAACGGCGATGGTGGGCATGATGGTGTCCTTTCTACGGAGCGATAGCCTGCAGGATTGCGCGGGTAGGTGTAACTCCCCGCCTAGAGGGTTTCTAAAAAGCCCAGGATATCCCCCACCACCTGCTGCGGGGAGCGAGTATCCGTGCGCACGCGGAAATCGGCCACCTCCAGATAGAAGGGCCTGCGCGTTTCCACAATAGACCGATAATGTTCAACCGGATTATCTGCCGCTAACACCGGACGATTGCGATCGCCGGCCGTGCGGCGCGCGCCTTCTTCTGCGGAAATATCGAGGAATACGACCGTGTGGCGCTCTAGAAGCTCACGTGTGGAGGCCGTCATCACCGCGCCCCCACCAAGGCTTACTACCCCACCCTTTTGCAGGGCTGCAGCGACATGTTCGGCCTCAAGCTCGCGAAACGCTGGTTCGCCTCTCTCACTAAAGACCTCACCGCAGGGTTTTCCCTCGGCCATTTCAATCAGGTGATCCGAGTCCACCAGATCGCAATTCAGCGCATGCGAAAGCCGGCGGCCAATCGTGGATTTTCCCGCACCTGGCGGGCCAATCAAAACGACGCAAGGATGTGGCTGTCCCGTTACATCGGTTGGCGTTGTCATCATTTACTCCTGGTTAAAGGCGAGACGCTGCGATACGTATTCTTCATATGCAGCAACGGCGCGGGAGGTTTCGCTCAAGCTATCTCCGCCAAATTTATCTAAAACTGCGCGCGCTAGCACGAGTGAGACCATGGCTTCAGCCACCACTCCTGCTGCCGGCACTGCGCAGACATCTGAACGCTGGTGAATTGCCGTGGCATCCGCACCTGTTTCCATGTCAATCGTGTGCAAAGCGCGCGGCACCGTGGAAATCGGTTTCATGGCGGCCCGGACACGCAATTGCTGCCCGTTGGTCATGCCGCCTTCCAAGCCTCCGGCCCGGTTGCTGAGCCTTGTGACACCATCCTCGGTGCGGACCATCTCATCGTGGGCTTCGGAACCGCGTCGACGTGCCTCTTCGAAGCCATCGCCGATTTCTACGCCCTTGATGGCCTGAATACCCATCAAGGCTCCGGCAAGCTGCGCATCCAAGCGGTCATCGCCGGAGATATGTGAGCCGAGGCCAATAGGTAGACCATCGACGATCACCTCTACGATTCCGCCTAAGGTATCGCCCTGCTTCTTTGCGGTTTCAATCTCTGAAATCATCGCCGATTCGGCGTCTTTGTCAAAGGCGCGCACCGGAGAATTATCAATATCCTCGATATCCGCAAAGCTCGGGGAAGCTCCGGTATAGGGCTGCGATGCGCCGATAGAAATCACGTGGGAGAAGACCTCAACTCCCAACGTTTCCCGTAGGAAGTTCCGCGCTACCGTCGCGGCGGCAACACGTGCGGCGGTTTCCCGGGCAGAAGAGCGCTCCAAGATGGGGCGGGCCTCGCTGTGGTTATATTTCACCATGCCCGCGAAATCAGCGTGGCCTGGGCGCGGGCGCTGCAAGGGTGCACCCCGGCCCGAATTCATCGCCTTCGCTACGTCCTCATCCTCCATATCGATGGGATCTGCGGACATGACGGTAGTCCACTTCGGCCATTCAGTATTGCCAATCATGATGGCAATGGGGCTACCAATCGTCAGCCCATGGCGGACGCCGCCGAGCAGCGTTACCTCATCGGCTTCGAATTTCATGCGCGCGCCGCGGCCATATCCTAGGCGGCGCCGTGCAAGCTGATAGGAAATATCAGCACGGGTAATGGGCACTCCGGCCGGCATGTGCTCCAGCATGGAGATCAGTGCCTGGCCGTGGGATTCACCAGCGGTAGTCCAACGAAGCATGCGGGTATTATCGCACGGCCCCTATCCACAAGGAGCAACTAGGCACCTCAATATATTCGCCTCCCCCTCAATGAGGGGATAAACCACCATAACCAGCCCAGCGGATACCACCATCGAGGGACCGTGAGGCACGCCGCCCTTGACGCGCGCGATACCGCTTGCCAGCAATGTGACTACAGCGGCGCCACCACAGGCCATGAGGACGGCCAATGGTCCTGCTGTGGCACCAACGAGCATCCCCAGTGGCAGGGCCAATTTAATATCTCCCCCGCCGATGCCAGCACCCCGCAGAGCCACTAGGAGGTACAATACTGGCCACAATAAACCGCCCCAATTGAAAAAAGTGACAGATAAAAGCCCAGCCGGGATGGTCAGCACATCCGGCAAACGCCGCTCGCGGATATCCCACCAGGACAACGCAGACGCCCACAGGCCATAAACTATTCCCCCGAAAATCCCCATGACATAAGGCTAAGCGCCGCCCTGCCACTCTTCATGGCATGGCGGCGCACATGGGCGTATTCCCAGAAAGGTTAGAGATTGCGAAGGCGAAGCTCTTCTTGCAGTGCCGCAACCATCTCTTCGCGCGGTGCGGTAAGACCGGTGAATTGCTCGAATTGACTAAATGCTTGATGTGCCAGCATGACGTGCCCACCCACGGTGAAATAGCCATTCGCAGCGGCGCAGGCGGCGAGCGTCGTGGGCCACGGATGATAAATCACATCGAGTACTGGGGCGTGGGCAAGCTGGAAGCGATAATCCTCTAACGCTGCCGAAGGAACGGTAGAAATAATCAAATCCGCGGAGCGAGAAAGATCCTCGAGATCATCGTCAAAAGTAGCGTACTGCAGATTGAGTCCCAGCCGGTCCGCCAAAGGCTGGAGCTCTGCTTGGCGGTTCGAGCGGTTCAAGATGGTTACCTGGTCGATTCCGCGTTCTGCTAAAGCCCACAGCGCCGGACGGGAGGTTCCACCCGCGCCAATGATAAGGGCCTGAGACACGGGCCGGAGCCCGATGAGTTCTTGCAGCGCGCCGCGCACGCCCTCAGTATCTGTGTTGTCCGCGCGCCAACCGTGCTGGGTGCGAACCAAGGTATTAGCAGAACCGATGAGCTGTGCACGCTCGCTTTGTTCTTCCGCAACCTCGAGCGCGGCGAATTTACCGGGCATGGTCACGGAAAAGCCGCGGTACTCGGGGCCGCATTCTTCTAGGAATGGGGCGAGGGTATCGGCCGTAACCTCAAAGCGGGTATAGGACCAGTCCTTGAGCCCCACTGCGGCATACCCTGCGTTGTGCAGGATAGGCGATAAAGAGTGAGCGATGGGGCTACCGAGTACTGCGGCGCGCGGCATGAAGAGCGTCTACCTTTCTGGCTGCGGCCTAGTGCCTACTCAGCCGGTTGATCCGAGGCGGCATCGCCGTTGCCGGCTCCTGCTCCCTCACCCTCGCGCTGCGAGTCGAGGACGCCGGAGCGGATGGCATCGTCCACACGGTCCAGGTGCTCATCGTAGGTATCAGAGAACACGGTGGTGCCGTCCTTATCCACGGTGACGAAGAACTTCCAGCTACCTTCGGCGGGTTCTTCCATGGCGCGAATTGCCTCATCAGAAGGCGAGGAAATCGGCGTATCCGGCAGGCCTTCCTTGGCGTAGGTATTCCACGGAGTCTTTTCCGCACGAGCCTCATCGGTGGTGGCAAGCTCAACGTCTTCCAGTCCGTAGTTCACGGTGGAGTCGAACTCTAGGCGCATGGGCTCGTCAAGGCGGTTCAGGATGACGCGAGCGACCTTGTCGAATTCGCCGGCAGGCGCCTCACGCTCAACCAAGGACGCAGAGGTCAAAAGCTCGTACGGCGACAGGCCGATGGCCTTGGCGCGATTTTCGATATCGGTTTCCTCATAGCGCTTGGCAGAGCGGGTAATGAGGTCCTTCAAGATATCCTTGGCGCTCATATTCGGGTCCAGGACGTACTGACCAGGGGCAATCAGGCCCTCAATACGCTTCGGGTCATTGCCGCGCTTTTTAATCGCGTCAAGTGCCCATTCGGGTGCGCCGAGCTCCTTAGGATCAGTTTCTGCCGCCGCCTTTTCCAGCTCTTCCTTGTCCAGGCAATTGCCGTCATCGCAGCTGACCTGGGAGATCAAAGAGTAGATACCAAAGCGCACGTCACCGCCGACGACCTTCACGTCCTCCAGGGTGGCACCGCCTTGGACCTCAAGCATGTCCACACGGTTGTTTTCATCGAGCAATGCCTCTACCGCATTCGCCGCGCTCATTTCTTCCTGCAGGCGGTAGAAGCCAGGCTGAATCTGGCTGGCGCTGTGGTTCATCGACGCCGCGGAGTCGAATGCCTCTTGGGTCTTGACCACATTCTTATCCACGAGCGTGGGGCCCAGCTCGGACATAGACGACCCTTCGGGGACCTCCACCAATTGCGTGGTGCCGTTACCGGCCCCTTCGTAGTCGGCCGAAGAAGTGCCGATGCGTACTCCGATGTAGATCAGAGCTCCTAAAATGACGATGACGGATGCGACCACCACGGCGATGCCGCGCTGGCGCCGCTTGACGTACTTATCATCCATCGATCGCCCGAGGCGTTGTTGGTTACGGCTCACGTGTTTAGTCTCCTGAGTTTGAAGGCTGGGCTACTGCATCATCCGAGCGGAGCGCGTTAGCACGCCCATCCAGCCAGGACTGTAGTATTTCCACCGCTGCAGCTTGGTCAATGATTTTTCTGCCCTTCTTTTCGGACACGCCGGACGCGCGCAGCGCGGTGGTTGCCGTTACCGTCGTCAAACGTTCATCAGCCAAGCGTACTGGTGGTGGAACTTTATCTATATTTTCATCTTGATTCAAGCGGCGTCGAATCCGAAACGCAATTTCTTTCGCGTGTTTTACACTTTTTGACCCATTTCCTTGTAAATCACGCGGCAAACCAACAATGACTTCTACCGCGGAATATGCCTCAATAAGCTCCAGAATTCGATCAATGTCTTCTTGATCGCGGTCTTTGAATCCGGTCTTCCTGGGAACGGTTTCCACAGGGGTAGCGAGGGTGGCCTCCCGGTTGGATACCGCAACGCCAATTCGCACTGTGCCTACGTCGAGTGCTAACCGGCGGCCCTCGCCTGGGTCACCTACTCCCGGGGAATCTGGTTTAACTTTTGCCATAATAAGCCCTTAGCGCGACTGCAAAAGGTCCTTGACGGCCTCGAAGCCCCGCTGCGCACCTTCCGGCGCGGTGCCGGAGCCCTGCGCCATGTCCGGCTTGCCGCCGCCGCGACCGTTGACGTATTCGCCGAGGCGCTTGACGATGTCCCCAGCTTTCACGCCCTCGTCCACCGCCTTGGCCGTAGCGGCCGCAATGAACGGGAACTTACCCTTGTCCACTGCACCGAGCACGATGACAGCGGCCGTATCCTTCATGCGGTTGCGGATATCGGTGGCCACGGTGCGCAGGTCGCCGCCCGAGGTGCCATCGGGAAGCTGCAGCGCAATGGTCTTGATCCCATTGACCTCGGTAGCCGAGTCGATGAATTCAGAGGCGCGCGCGGTCAGTTGCGCCTTGCGCAGGACCTCGATTTCCTTCTCAGCGGCCTTGAGCCTCTCCGAAAGCTGCGAAATGCGCTCTGGGAGCTCCTCCGACTGCACCTTCAGCTCGCGAGAAACGCCTTCTACCAGCGCAGTTTCCTTGGAGTAGTACCGGAAGGCATCCATGCCGGAGTAAGCCTCAATGCGGCGGGCACCGGAGCCAACCGAGGACTCACCGAGCACGGAAACGGGACCGATCTCTGCCGAGGAACCAACGTGGGTGCCGCCACAGAGCTCGATGGAAAATGGTCCGCCGATTTCCACCACGCGCACCTGGTTTCCGTAGTTTTCACCGAACAGGGCCATAGCACCCATCGCCTTAGCCTCTTCCAGTGAGGTGTCGATGGTGTTGACGGCCATATTGGAGTCGATCGCCTGGTTAGTAATCAGGGCGATTTCTTCCATTTGCTCTTTGCTCAACTGCTCGGTGTAGTTGAAGTCGAAGCGCAGGTAGCCCGGACGGTTAAGGGAGCCTGCCTGCACGGCAGTGGGTCCCAGCACCTGCCGCAGGGCTGCGTGAATGAGGTGGGTGGCCGAGTGCGCCTGGGTCGCACCGTGGCGCCACTTCTCATCTACGGAAGCCTCAACAGACATGCCAAGATCGAGCCCACCGGCGGTAACGGAAGCCTTGTGTACCCACAGCTTCTTGCCAATCTTCTGGACGTCATTGACCTCCAGAAGGGATTCGCCCGCAGAAATGCGGCCGCGGTCAGCCATCTGTCCGCCGGACTCAGCGTAGAGCGGCGAGTGGTCCAAAATAACCTCAACCTCATCGCCCTCGTGGACCTCGTTGACCTTCTGGCCATCTTTGACCAGGCCGATGACGTTCGCCCCCGAGACCAGTTCCTCATAACCGGTGAATACGGTGGGGTTATTATCTACCCAGTCGCGGTACAAGGAGAGGTCGGTGTGGCCGTGCTTCTTGGCTTGGTTATCGGCCTTGGCGCGGCGGCGCTGCTCGCCCATGGCGGCATTAAAGCCTTCCATGTCCACGTCAAGGCCGGCTTCCTGCGCCATTTCCAGGGTGAGGTCAATGGGGAACCCATAGGTATCGTGCAGCTCAAAAGCCTTATCACCGGAAAGCACCTTTTGGGTCTTCGCGCGGTGGGTAGAGCGCAGGTCATCCACGGCTTCATCGAAAAGCTTGGTGCCAGATTCCAGCGTCTTCAAAAACGCCTTTTCCTCATTGATGGCCACGCGGAGGATGCGCTCGCGGTTATCCGCAATCTCAGGATAAGACGGGGTCATGGTATCCATGACCGTATTCATGAAGCGCTCCATGGTGGCGCCCTCGGCGCCGAGCAGCTTTGCGGAGCGAATGATGCGGCGCAACAGGCGGCGCAAGATATAGCCCCTGCCCTCATTACCTGGGGTAACGCCATCCAAGATGAGCATCATGCCGGTGCGCGAGTGGTCAGCCACCACGCGGAAGCGGATATTATCCTGCTGCGTTGCCTTCTCGCCGTAGGTGGCGCCGGTAAGCTCCTCAGCAACGTCAATAACCGGGCGGAGCAGGTCGGTTTCGTAGACGTTGTCTACTCCCTGCAACAGGCAAGCGACGCGCTCGATGCCCAAGCCGGTATCGATGTTTTTCTTCGGCAGTTCGCCGACGATCTCAAAATCGCCCTTTCCGGTTCCCTCGCCGCGCTCATTTTGCATGAACACGAGGTTCCAGATCTCCATGTAGCGGTTATCATCCGCAATCGGGCCGCCGTCCTTGCCGTATTCGGACCCGCGATCGTAATAGATTTCCGAGCAGGGCCCACATGGTCCCGGCACGCCCATGGACCAGTAGTTATCTTCCATGCCCAGGCGCTGGATGCGCTCTTCTGGCACGCCGATCTTATCCCGCCAGATTTCCGCTGCCTCATCGTCATCGAGGTACACGGTGACCCACAGGCGCTCCGGGTCCAGGCCAAACCCGCCGTCTTCTACGTCTTTGGTCAGCAGGTTCCATGCATTGGAAATGGCGCCTTCCTTGAAGTACTGGCCAAAGGAGAAGTTACCCGCCATTTGGAAGAAGGTGTTGTGGCGGGTGGTAATGCCAACTTCCTCAATATCCAAGGTGCGCACGCACTTTTGGATGGAGGTAGCAAGCCCTTGCGAAAATGGTGGGGTCTGCTGGCCCAAGAAATAAGGCTTGAAGGGCACCATGCCCGCGTTAACGAAAAGCAGGTTAGGGTCATCCAGGATCAAAGAGGCGCTGGGGACAACCTCGTGACCAGAATTGACGAAGTGCTGGGTAAACCGTTCCCGGATCTCATGAGTCTTCACGAGCAATAATCCTAACTGTCTAAGCTTTTATCTTCCATCAAGAAGCTTTCTAACCCATCCAACTTTACCTACTGGTGGGCAGGCCTTGCCCATCGGTGGGGCCAAAACCAGCCGAGCAGGCTCGCACTCAGCGGCGCTTGCCGCGAAGTATCCTGCGCAAACGGCCAATATAGTCAAAGATTCGTTTTTCAGCGCCGTGCTCGGTGGGCTCATAATATACGGTGCCCTCGAGCTCATCGGGCAGGTATTGTTGCTCCACTACCCCGCGCGGATCATCGTGGGGATAGGAATACCCCGTCGCATTTCCCAGCCGTTTTGCGCCCTCATAGTGCCCATCGCGCAGGTGCGGCGGCACGTGGCCGACCTTGCCGGCGGCGACATCGGCTTGTGCCTTAGTAATGGCAGCGATTACGGACGGCGATTTCGGCGCCGTCGCCAAGTGAATCGTTGCCTGCGCCAGCGGGATGCGCGCTTCAGGCAAGCCGATTAGTTGTGCCGCCTCTGCGGCCGCGACTGCGACTTGCAAGGCCGTGGGATCAGCCATGCCAATATCCTCTGAGGCGTGAACCATCAGACGGCGGGCAATAAACCGCGGATCCTCGCCAGCCTCAACCATGCGCGCTAAATAGTGCAGCGCGGCATCGACATCAGAGCCGCGGATGGACTTGATGAAAGCGGATGTCACGTCGTAGTGCTGATCGCCGTCGCGGTCATAGCGCACCACCGCCCGATTCACGTTATCCGTAATCGTGGCCGCGGTGATCTCGCCGCCATCATCAACCGCTTCCGCGGCCGCTTCGAGGTAGGTCAGACTGCGCCGAGCGTCGCCCCCAGAGAGCACGACGAGCTGGTTTAAGGCCTCATCAGTAATGATCAAGTCGCGCTCCCCTAGCCCCCAGTCGCTGTCTAGCGCGCGGCGCGCTACGCCCTTGAGATCCTCCTCGCTCAGCGAGTGCAGCTGCAGGAGGAGCGAGCGGGATAACAACGGCGAGACGACCGAGAAGGATGGGTTTTCGGTCGTCGCTGCAACGAGCAGGACCGTCCGGTTTTCCACCGCTGCCAGCAAGGCGTCCTGCTGGATTTTGGAGAAGCGATGAACCTCATCAATAAAAAGCACCGTCCTGCGGCCGTGGATAAGTTCCTGCCGGGCGTGGGTAATGACTTCGCGCACCTGCTTCACCCCTGAATCAAGGGCGGAGAGACCAACGAAGTTTTGGCCCATCTGGCTCGCGATGAGCGAGGCAATCGTTGTCTTGCCGGTCCCGGGCGGACCATACAAAATGACCGAGGCCTCGCCGGATCCTTCGACCAGCCGGCGCAGCGGCTTGCCGGAAGCAAGGAGGTGGTCTTGCCCCACGACCTCTTCCAAAGTCTGCGGGCGCATGCGCGCGGCCAAGGGCGAACCGGAGTGCGTGGCAAAGAGATTGGCCGTGGGAAAAGACGATGCCGAGCCATCGCCTCCCATGCTGCCGCCGGCATTGGGAGAGGCGCCGAAGAGAGAATCCTGGCTCATGTGGTTTTAGCTCCCCAAAAAGGTGTAGTGATTAGTCGTCGTGGACGCGGCGGGCAACTAAGTTGCCAAACTCCGCGATGGCCGTACACGGTGCGGTCCCGCATTGGGCGGCGTAGCGCGCGAGCGCGTCGAAGGTTTCATAGAGGTCTTGGCGGACCATTAGCTCGTCCTCGTTAAATGGCCCGCTGTCCGGCGGGCGCAGGATCGAGCGCTGCGGGTCATGAACAATCTCTGCGTCCCCGCTAGCAAGGGCAACCAATCCCTCAATTCCCCCAGCGTGCATGGTAGTCACGCTAGACAAGGCCCAACCAATGAGGGAGGCGACGATAAGGCCGTGTAGCTCTTCTTCATCGGCAAAGCGCGGCCATACCTCAGATACTTCGCGCGACCATGCGGCGAGGAATGTATCTGCTTCCTTATCCGTGATTGGTTTAGAAAATAGGAACTGTGGGAAGCCCGCGATAACGCACGCGACGTCAAAGCCCACGTTCCTAAACCCCGCCCATTCATAGTCCAAGAAGTGCAGGCGCTTAGAAACGATGATGTTATCCGGCGAGAGATCGAAGGGAGTAAAGGCCCTATCCTTGCCGGAGGTGAGGGATTCGGCGGCTTGATCGGCCAAGCTGCGAAAACTCTCTGGGGCCTTGAGCCCTGCCTCATCAAGCAGGTTCAGCCCGATACCAATGGAGCGATACAAGGATTGATCGCGCACGGATTGGTGATCGGCGTATTCCGGGTTATGCCGCAAGGTGCGGTTGAGCAGGGTCTCAAAATCCTGCTCGTGATCTGCGGTTCCTACGTGAATATGCCCCAATGCCGTACCCAAAGAGCGCAGGATGCGGATGCGATCCTCATCGGAGGATTCCAAAAGCACATCCGCAAGGGTCTCGGCTTCACCCAAATCCGTCAGGACAATGATGCGCCGGTCTAAATCGTGCGCGAGCAGCACCGGCCCTGGGCGCACGTCTTCTGCTAAGGCGGTGGTAAATTGGTAGGCCACGACCTCGCGCAGCATCGCTGCGTCATCAACGCCGTAGCCGGTTACTGGATTGTATTTGATAACCACAGAGCGATGCGGCAAAAAGGCGCTAGGGGCAACTTTCGCGCGCAGCACTAAGGCATTGCCGGATCCGCCTAAATCCTCAATATCCGACATTTCTGGCGTGCCACCAAAGCGACGCGACAACATTTCCGATGCGGCACTGATGACCTCATCGGCCGAAAGCACTGTCTGTGTATCAACCATAGTTCTATCCAGTATGCCCTCCACCACAAAGCGCGGGGGCTACACCCCTTGCCGCACAAGTTTCTGCTGCGGCGAGGGCGCGCGCCCCGCTTGACCTAAAAATGGTGTCGTGATGGCGAGCCTAAGGGGCTAGTTCTCCTACCCCTTGTTCGCGACCTTTGCCTCTTCGCCGTTCTTTTTCTTCTCCGGCTTGAAGTCCACGCCGGTTTCCTTGCGCTGTGCGGCAGGGATGGGTGCGGGGGCATCGGTAAGCGGATCCACGCCGCCACCGGACTTCGGGAAGGCAATGACGTCGCGGATGGAGTCAAAGCCGCCCAGAAGGGAAACGATGCGGTCCCAGCCAAAGGCGATGCCGCCGTGTGGCGGTGCGCCGTAGGAGAAGGCATCGAGCAAGAAGCCGAACTTCTCTTGTGCTTCCTCATCGCCAATGCCCATGACCTCAAAGACGCGCTTTTGCACATCTTCTTGGTGGATACGGATGGAACCGCCGCCGATTTCGTTGCCGTTGCAGACGATGTCGTAGGCGTACGCCGTGGCCTCGCCTGGGTTCTCATCGAAGGAATCGATCCACTCCGGCTTCGGCGAGGTGAAGGCGTGGTGAACCGCGGTCCACTTGGAGTGGCCCAAGGCCACGTCGCCGGAAGCGGTGGCATCGGCAGAAGGTTCGAAAAGCGGGGCGTCAACGACCCAGGTAAAGGCCCAGTCGCCCTCCTTGATGAGGTCGAGCTTCTTGGCAATTTCGCCGCGGGCTGCACCCAACAGCGCGCGGGAAGACTTGGTGTCGCCGGCGGCGAAGAAGATGGCGTCACCGGGCTTTGCGCCAACGTGCTCGGCGATGCCCTCGCGCTCCGCGTCGGTAATGTTTTTGGCCACTGGCCCGCCCAGGGTGCCGTCTTCTGCGACGGTGATGTAGGCAAGGCCCTTGGCGCCGCGCTGCTTGGCCCAGTCCTGCCATGCATCGAACTGGCGGCGCGGCTGCGAAGCACCGCCGTCCATGACTACGGCACCGACGTATTCGTTCTGGAAGACGCGGAAGGTGGTGTCCTTGAAGAATTCCGTGCACTCGACGATCTTGATGTCAAAGCGCAGGTCCGGCTTATCGGAGCCGTAGTACTTCATGGCATCGGCATAGGTCATGCGCGGGATTGGGGTCTGAATATCGTAGCCGATGAGCTTCCACAGCTCTTTAACGATCTCTTCACCAAGCGCGATGACATCGTCTTGATCTACGAAGGACATCTCCACGTCCAGCTGGGTAAATTCCGGCTGGCGGTCTGCGCGGAAGTCCTCATCGCGGTAGCACCGTGCAATCTGGTAGTAGCGCTCCATGCCGGCCACCATCAGCAGCTGCTTGAATAGCTGCGGCGACTGCGGTAGAGCGTACCACGAACCCGGCTTCAGGCGGGCAGGGACCAAAAAGTCGCGCGCACCCTCTGGAGTGGAGCGGGTCAAGGTAGGGGTTTCGATTTCAGCGAAGTCGTGCTTATCCAGCACGTTACGAGCCGCACGGTTGGCAGCAGAGCGCAGGCGCAATGCCTTTGCCTGGCGCTCGCGGCGCAGATCCAAGTAGCGGTACTTCAGACGGGTTTCCTCGCCTACCTCGCCAGAGGCGGAGGGATCATCTACCTGGAAGGGCAGCGCTGCGGATTTATTGAGCACCTCCAGGTCGGTCACGTTGACCTCGATCTCTCCGGAAGGCAGGTTCGGGTTTTCGGAGCCTTCTGGGCGCGGCTCGACCACGCCGGTTACCTTGACGCAGTATTCCGAACGCAGGTCGTGGGCGCGCTCTGCGACATCGGATTCGCGGAAGACTACCTGGGCAATACCGGAACGATCGCGCAGGTCAATGAAGATGACGCCGCCGTGGTCACGGCGACGAGACACCCAACCGGTTAGGGTTACGGTCTCTTCTGCCAGTTCTTTGCGGAGCTCACCGGCCAAATGGGTACGCAGCACTATAATTCAATCCCTTCTAAAATGGAGTTACTTGCGGGTCCAGCCACGCGTAAACAGCGCGCGCCCAACCAAGCACAAGACTAGGAACTTGGCCAATTCTACATCCCACCGCTACTTCCGCTCCTATTAAGCCCAATTAATCCACAGCACACGGTCACGAGCCCAGTGCCACTGCCCGCCCCGGAAAGGGAGTGCCCGCTGCGCACTGACGACGCTGAAAAGGTGTGGCACTATTTAGTCATGACATTTAAATCTGGTGCCGATTTTGATGGCCAGCGCGCAACCTCCGGCGGTGGCGGTGGCCTCGCAATAGGCGGCGGCGTCGGCTCCGTCGTACTGGTAGGGCTCTACCTCTTATTGGGAGGAAATCCCTCCGATATTGGCGCCCTCCTGGGCAATGAACAGTCACAATCCAGCACCCAATCTGGCGCCGATGATTCTGCCTTCGATCACTGCCAAACGGCAGAGGACGGCAATAAATACGATGACTGCCGGGTGATGTTTACCGCCATGAGCGGGGATAACGTGTGGACCGCCGAGCTGCCAGAGCAAGCCGGCATTGAATACACCAACCCTGGCCGGGTGATTTTTAATGGCTCCACCAATTCCGGTTGCGGCACCGCATCTTCAGCCACCGGGCCGTTTTATTGCCCCGCCGATCAATCGGCATACTTCGACACCACGTTTTTTGATTCGCTGAGCAACTACGGTGCACACAATGCCCCGTTCGCGCAAATGTACATTGTCGCCCACGAGTTTGGCCACCACATTCAGCAGCTTGAGGGCACGCTGCAGCTTTCTGACTATAACGACCCCGGCGCGGATTCCAATGCGGTAAAGATCGAGCTCCAGGCAGATTGCTACGCAGGTATTTGGGCTTCTCACGCGGATAAGGGCGAGGATGCTCTGCTTGAGCCGATTTCCCAACAGCAAGTTGCGGATGCGGTCACTGCGGCGCAGGCTGTGGGTGACGATAATATCCAGCGCCGTTCCACCGGGCAGGTCCAGCCCGATGCGTGGACGCACGGGTCTTCTGAGCAACGCCAGCAGGCGTTCCTTGCTGGGTATAATTCTGGCCGGATGGCTGAGTGCGACACCTTGGGGCGCGGGGTCTACCGCTAATTCCCTTTCTCCGCTTTACCCAATTGGGAACAATCTCCCCTCCTGCGTTGTTGACACGTCACGTACAATGATTATAAGCAGGAATCAAGGGTAGAAAGGGATATCATGCAATTTGGCATCTTTACGGTCGGAGACGTCACCACCGATCCAACGACGGGCGAAACCCCGTCTGAGGCGGAGCGAATCCGCAATATTACGGAAATCGCGCTCAAGGCAGAAGAAGTGGGTCTCGATGTCTTCGCCACCGGCGAGCACCACAATCCGCCCTTCGTTCCGTCTTCTCCGACGACCCACCTAGCCTACATCGCAGCGCAGACCGAGCGCTTGCAGCTTTCTACCTCCACGACGCTAATTACCACCAATGACCCGGTAAAGATCGCGGAAGATTACGCCTTTTTGCAGCACCTCTCTGGCGGCCGCGTGGACCTGATGATGGGACGCGGCAACACTGGCCCCGTCTACCCGTGGTTTGGCAAAGATATCCGCCAAGGCATCCCGTTGGCCGTGGAAAATTACCACTTGCTGCGCCGCCTGTGGCGGGAGAATAGCGTCAACTGGGAGGGCAAATTCCGCACCCCATTGCAGGCGTTTACCTCTACCCCGGCTCCCCTTGATGGCGTCCCGCCGTTTGTATGGCACGGCTCCATTCGCTCGACGCAGATTGCAGAACAAGCCGCCTATTACGGCGACGGATTCTTCCACAATAATATTTTCTGGAATCAAGAACACACAGCCAAGATGGTCAGCATGTATCGGTGCCGCTTTGCCTCTTATGGCCACGGCCAGGCTGACCAAGCCATCGTGGGGCTCGGCGGCCAGGTATTTATTGGCGATACTGAAGAGGAAGCAAAGAAGTTCTTCCGCCCGTACTTCGATAACGCACCCGTGTACGGGCACGGTCCGAGCCTTGAGGAATTTACCGATTACACCCCGCTGACCGTGGGCACTGCAGAGCAGGTTATTGAGCGCACCCTGAAATTTACGGACTATGTGGGCGATTACCAACGCCAGCTTTTCCTCGTTGATCACGCGGGGCTGCCGCAAGAAGTGGTGCTCAAGCAGATAGAAATTCTTGGCACGCAAGTCGTCCCTGAGCTCCGTCGGCGCTTTGAGCAGCGACGACCAGACCATGTACCCTCAGATCCACCGACGCATGCCACGCTCAAGCAACACCCAGATTCCCCACACTTTCGCGTAAGCCCTGGAAAGGAGGACTAAGCAATGCGATCTTTGGTTGTCCTCACGGCCGGGCTCTCGGAACCATCATCTACCCGGCAATTGGCTGAGACCATTGCAGAAGCCACCGAGGCGAAGATTTCCGCGCGCGGTGAAGGCGTAAACACCCACATTATTGAGGTGCGCACCCTTGCTTCTGAATTGGCCACAGCCATGACCAATTGGGCGGCTCCAACGCCCCAACTGGATGAAGCGAAAGAGCTGCTTTCCACGGCCGATGGCTTTATTGCCGTCACCCCTGCCTTCCAAGGCAGCTACTCCGGGCTGTTCAAGATGTTTTTTGATGTTCTGGATGCCCACGCCTTGGAGGAGCTGCCCACCATCGTGGCAGCTACGGGCGGTTCACCGCGCCACGCGCTCATCTTGGACTATGCGCTGCGCCCCCTATTGAATTACCTGCACGCCCACGTCGTTCCCACCGGCATTTTCCAGGCAACCGAGGATCTGGGCACCGCCGAGGGCGCACGCATTCGCAGCCGCATCGAGCGTGCCGCCACCCAGCTTGCAGATCAGATGATTCGCCCCACGGATCGGGTCGCCGGGCTTGCCGATGCCCCCAAACCCAGCCCCCATTCCCGCCCTACCGGAATCGGAGTGGACGAAGAGTTTCTGCCTTTCGAGGAAATTTTGTCCCAATACGACGGAAAGCACTAGCACCGCAATACCTATCGCATATTCTAAAATTGATACATGTCACATATTTCTCTACGCTTGAATTTTAGAATGTTCGACCCGAATCCCCGCGCCTGAGAAAATCTCTTTTTCACGCTCTTGGACCGATAACTCTCTTGCTACGAAGAAAGGTTTCTTAAGGCTTTCACCATGACTATTAGCGTTACTGACATTTTCGCCATCGGCATTGGCCCATCCTCCTCTCACACGGTTGGGCCGATGCGTGCCGCGAAGCAATTTCTAGAATCCCTCAATACCCATCCCGCCCGCGTCTCGGCGGAGCTGCGCGGTTCGCTGTCCGCCACTGGGCGCGGCCACGCCTCCGACCGCGCCGTCATCCTAGGACTCGCCGGCTGGGAGCCGCTGACCGTTCCTATCGATGCCGAGCCGCAAGCCGGCGGCACAATCCCCAGCGAAGGCACCATTTCTGGCCCTTCTGGCAGCGTCGACTACGAAATCACCTTTGACAACGAGCCACTGCCCCAGCACCCCAATGGCATGATCTTCCAGGCCTGGGATGCAGATGGCAATATCCTTGCTGAAGATGAACAGTACTTCTCCGTCGGCGGCGGCTTCATCCTCTCCCGCAAAGAGCTCGATGCAGAGGTCGCCGATAGCCACGAAGTGCCCGCCGGCGTTGCCGCAGCAACCGTAGAAGACACCGTGCCATATGAGTTCACCACCGGCGAAGAACTGCTCAACCTCTGCGAGGCCAACGACAAAGATATTTGGGAAATTGTCCTCGCCAATGAGGAAGTACTTCACAAGGACGAAGGTGGCGCGGATTTTGTCCTGCGCCATTTGGACCTCGTATGGGACATCATGCGCGAATGCGTGACCGATGGTATTTCCACCAAGGGCATCTTGCCCGGTGGCCTCCGGGTACCGCGGCGCGCCCCCAAGATGTATGCGCAGCTGCTCGAGCAGAAAAATGACCCACACTCTGGCTTTTCCGCCATGGAATGGGTCAATCTCTTCGCCTTAGCGGTCAACGAGCAAAACGCCGCGGGCGGCCGCGTTATTACCGCGCCCACCAACGGCGCCTGCGGCATCATTCCCGCAGTCTTGCACTATGCGCGCGACTTCCATGGTGGCTTCTGCCGCGAATCCGCACGCCGTTACCTGCTCACCGCAGGCGCAATCGGCATGATCATCAAACAGAACGCCTCCATTTCCGGCGCCGAAGTGGGATGCCAGGGCGAAGTCGGCTCCGCCTCATCCATGTCCGCTGCGGGAATGGCAGCACTCCTTGGTGCGACCCCCGCCCAAGTGGAAAATGCGGCAGAGATCGCCCTTGAGCACAACCTCGGCCTTACCTGTGACCCGGTCGGCGGACTAGTGCAGATCCCTTGTATTGAGCGCAACGCCATCGGCGCGGTGAAATCCATTAACGCCGCCCGCATGGCAATGATGGGCGAAGGCACCCACCACGTCACCCTGGATAACGCCGTACAAACCATGGCAGATACGGGCCGCGATATGCTCTCCAAGTACAAGGAGACCTCCCTCGGCGGCTTGGCTAAGACGATGGGCTTTAGCGTTTCCCAAGTGGAGTGCTAATCAGTTAAAAACACACAAAAGGGGGGCACCGAATTTAATCGGTGCCCCCCTTTTTTACTCCTGCGTTTAGCTTTCTAGATCCCGTCCTAAAATGGCAACCAGCTGCGATAGCTCAACATCGCGTTGCTCGTGGGCCGCCAAGTCCTTCACCGCAACGGTACCGTTTTCTAGTTCTTGATCTCCCAGGACCAGAGCAAAGCGCGCGCCCGCGCGGTCAGCGCCCTTCATCGCGCCCTTGAGGCCGCGATCACCAAAGGACATATCCGCCGCGATTCCCGCCTTGCGCAGGTCATTGATGATGCCGGTCATGCGGCGCTTGGCCGCTGTACCCAAGGCAATGCCATAGACATCCACGCGGGAATCACTGCCTTCTAAGGTGATTCCCTCAGTTTCTAGGGCGAGGATGGCGCGGTCAACGCCGAGGCCATAGCCGATGCCCGAGAGATCTTGCCCGCCAAGCTGCGCCATCAGGCCGTCGTAGCGGCCGCCGCCGCCAATACCGGATTGCGCACCCAGGCCATCGTGGACGAATTCAAAGCAAGTCTTGGTGTAGTAGTCCAAGCCGCGCACCATACGGGGGTTGATTTCGTACGCCACGCCCATATCCTCCAGCATGCCGGTTACGGTCTCAAAGTGCTCGCGGCACTCGGCATCGAGGTAATCGAGCATCAAGGGGGCATCGGCAAGCTGCTCCTGCATATCCGGGCGCTTATCGTCTAAGACACGCAAGGGGTTGATCTCCGCGCGGCGGCGGGTTTCCTCATCAATGTCCAGCTTGAACAGGAATTCCTGCAGCTTTTCGCGGTAGGCGGGCCGACAATTCCGGTCGCCCAAGCTGGTCAATTCCAGGCGGAACCCGCTCAGCCCCAGGGCCCTGTAGGAGCGATCCGCCAGTGCGATGACCTCAGCATCAAGTGCTGGATCGTCAACGCCAATAGCTTCCACGCCAACCTGCTGAAGCTGGCGGTAGCGCCCCGCCTGCGGGCGCTCATAGCGGAAGAACGGACCACTGTAGTTCAGCTTTACCGGCAGCTGACCGCGATCCAAATTGTGTTGGATGACCGAGCGCATAACGCCCGCAGTTCCCTCCGGGCGCAAGGTCACAGAGCGATCGCCGCGATCTGCAAAGGTGTACATCTCTTTGGAGACCACGTCGGTAGATTCGCCCACGCCGCGGGCAAAAAGCGCGGTATCTTCAAAAATGGGCAATTCAATGTGCTGAAAGCCGGAAAGATGCGCCTGTTCCACCATGGTCTGGCGGACCTTATAAAAAGTCGCAGACTCTGGTGGGTAATAATCTGGCACACCCTTCGGTGCGGACAGTGCCTGGAACCGCTTCTCTTCACTCATGGTCACTAGAGTACCCCATGGGATTTTCGCAGGAATGGGTTGGTCGCCCTCTCCTCACGCATGGTCGAGGTTGGGCCGTGGCCGGGAAAAATGTCCAGCTCATCGTCTAAATCCCACACCGGGCCCGCCAATGAATCAAGCATGGCCTGTGGATTAGAATCCGGAAGATCGACGCGCCCCATTCCCCCGGCAAAAAGTACGTCACCGGTAAGGGCAAAAGTATCCGAAAAGATCAATACGCACCCCGGCGAATGTCCAGGGGCGTGTTGGAGGGTAAATGTATTCCCGATTAGCTCCAGTTCTTCCCCACCGTGGAGTTCGCGGAGATTGGCAATGGGTACCATGCTCGAGGCTTGGAATAGCTCCTGCACCTGGGCAGAGACGCCCTCCCCAGAATCCAACATGAACCTATCTGCGGGATGAATATAAACGGGGATATCGAGCTTTTGTGCCAAGTCCCCGGCCTCGCGGGTGTGGTCAATGTGCCCGTGCGTGAGCACGATGGCTTCATAGTCATAGTCGTGCGCCAGAACCCTCGACATGGAATCCATGCCCGGATCCACGATGAAAGCGCGCTTTCCCTCCGCCACGATATAGGTATTTGTGCGAAATGGGCCTACAGTAAATCCTTGAACGTCCATGGCTCAAGTCTAACGAGAACCGCCCCTTGAGCACCCCGCACGTATCAGCCTTCTTGATCCAAGGCCGCGCAAGCATGCAAAAAGCACCCAGCCTTCGCGCCCACAACCACGGTGGGTTATGGGGAAAGGCTGGGTGCTGGATTTAAATATCCTGCCAGCTTAAAGCTTTATTGCAGGGCTGCAAGAGCCTTGTCGTAGTCCGGCTCAGTGGTTACCTCCGGCACCAACTCGTTGTAAATGACCTTGTGGTCAGCGTCGGTGACTACAACGGAGCGTGCCAATAGGCCCTTGAGTGGGGAGCCTTGCAAGGTCACGCCGAACTTCTCGCCAAAATCGGAGCGGAAATCGGAGGCGGTGTCCACATTTTCAATGCCCTCTGCGGCGCAGAAACGATCCAGCGCGAAGGGAAGGTCGCGGGAGACAGACAAGACAACGGTGTTGTCCAGGCCCGCGGCCTTCTCGTTAAAGGTGCGCAGCTGCTGCTGGCACACGCCGGTATCGATGGAAGGGAAAATCGAGATAACGAGGCGCTTGCCCTCGAAATCCTTATTGGTGACCTCAGAAAGGTCGGTGCCAACGAGGGTGAACTCTGGGATGGACTCCCCTACTGCGGGAAGTTCACCAGCGGTTTGGGTAGGTTCGTCAGAAAATTTAACTTCAGCCATGGCCCCGAGCGTACTGATACTTTTGCTTCCCCGCTATAGCTCACCGCTTTTTGCTGATGCCAATCCCCGAGCCAAGTCAACCCCACGTCCGCAAAGCCGCTAAAATCATCCTAGTTGAGACACGTCACCGATAATCGCTAGAAAGGTTGTCCCACGGTGCCAGATAATAAAAAGCGCGGAGAAGACGCGATGCACAAGCTCGACCGCGAGCTAAAGTCCCGTGACCGCAAACAAAAGACTCGTCCTTTTGGTGTCGCCGTAGCCTCGCTCGTCGTCATCCTCGGCATCGCGGGAGGAATTTACTTCCTCTCCACCCGCGATGGCTCTGAGGGCGAAATCCAGGCGGAAGATACCTCGGAAGCTAAGACCACGCAGGAAGCCCCCAAGGCAGAGTCCTTGAGCGGCAAGCGCGCGGAAGCCCTGCCGGCAACCGTCCAGTGCGAGTACAAGGACAATGGGCAGGATGGCCACGGTGCCAAGAAGCCCGACGGCAAGGATATTTCCACCGAGGGCACTGTCACCGTATCCTTCGATACCACCCAGGGCCCGATCGAGATGAACCTAGATCGTGCCACCGCGCCTTGTACCACCCACGCTATTTCGGAACTGGCTGACTCCGGCTTCTACGATGACACCGTCTGCCACCGTATGACCTCTGGTGGCTTGAACGTGCTCCAGTGCGGCGATCCCACCGGTTCCGGTACCGGCGGCCCAGGCTTCAGCTTTGCGAATGAATACCCCACCGATGAAACTGATGACGAGGACTTGCAGAACCCAGTTGTCTACCCCCGCGGTTCCGTCGCTATGGCCAATAGCGGTCCGGATACCAACGGCTCCCAGTTCTTCCTTAACTACGATGACTCGGAGTTGCCTCCTAACTACACCTACTTTGGCACCATCACCGAAGATGGCCTCAAGACCCTAGACAAGATTGCCGAGGCCGGCGTAGACACCGGCGAGCAGGGCGGTCTCCCAGGCGGCCAAGAAGACGGCAAGCCTGCAGAAGAGGTAAAGATCAAAAAGGCTACGGTAAAGGCCTAGTCTGCGGCATCGGCGCTTGCCGATGCCTCCCCCCTACATTTGCCTCACCCCAGCGCAATGCACGAACTAAATCGTGGCGTGGCGCTGGGGCATTTTCATATCCGATGCTTTGCCTTGAATACCCTCCTACCTGCACTTAACTCCAGAAAGCACATCCTTCCCATTCACACCATCTGTATTAATCACCCCCTCAAAACACCCCTATTCCTTAATGATAATGTTTTTTATTAAAATCAGCTTGGGGTAATTCGGACAGCTACGAAGCCGTCTAATATCTAAAAATTTGAACACCACAAGCTTGATAGGAAACACAATGAAGCTTTTCTCCCGCAAGGCCTTCCTCGCCGGCGCAACCGCCCTATCCGTTACTCTCGCTGACACCACCGTGGCCACTGCCGCAGAGAATGTGGATACCGCCGCTCAGGTCTCATCTGCCACCTCCACCGGCGCTCCTAGCCAGAAGATTGATTCGGACGCAAACAAGCAAAACGACGCCAAGAAAACGCAAGACTTGTCTTCCAAGGACGCGAATCCTGAGTCCATCAAGGCCTGGATCGAAGTTATTACTGCTGCTGTCGGTGCACTGGGTACTCTCTTCGCTTTCGCCAATAAGTACATCAACATCGATGACCTTCTAAAGAACTTCAAACTTCCTTTCTAAACGCTAACGCGCCTTGAGAGTGCTTAACCGCCGTGCTCTTATTGAACTGCACGGCGGTTCTACGAAAGGTAGTTCTGAAGTTCTCCCCCCTCTATCAAATCTTTAAGACTCTTTGGCCTGTTTGATATACCCAGAGCCAACGAGGTCATTAAAGATATCTGGGTCTATGTCCTGACCATTCTTGATGACAGATATGTGCCCGGTGGGTTCTAAAACCATAATCTGAACGTCTTCCATGCGGGCCAAACCAGCCTTTCGCACCGCGGAATACACGTCAGAGCGAGTGATGTGGGACACGGTGAGATTATCGTCAATCATCTCGCCCTGAAAGACGATGAGAACAGGGCGGCGATCCAAAAATCGCGTCCACTTCACCACCTTGCGGATGGTGCCGAATGCAGCTTCCAGGGCCATCAGCGTGGTCAGCCCGATAACACCCGCCGCTAATGTGGGTGGAACACCAATGATCACACGCCCGGCAACGGCACCGAACATAATGATGATGATCGCGTCAGAGGCCGTCATGGAGGTCAATACGCGAGAACCAAAAAGCTTTACCAAGACCATAAAGGCAAGATAGATGCCTAATGTAGACAACATGACAACAGGAACTCGATGTAGCTCGATTCCTAGTTGAAAAGTAGCCTCGCGTAAAAACCGTTCAAAGATATCCACGGCTTTTGAGGTTACTAGGATGCAAGACACAGCACAGAAAAATAAGCGCTTTTCCCCCTTTAAGCGAGGAAAAGCGCTTTTCGCGTATCCGCAGGAATTGGATCCCTAATTAGATGTGAAAAGTCTTGCGCAGGTCATCAAAGATGGCCCGCAGTGGTGCCGGCAGCACCTGGGGATTTAAACCAATAAAGGCGATTCCTGCCGCTAGTGCCGCCACGATGGCAAGGGCTGCGCCACCAAAGGAAGAGCCTTGCGGTATCTTCGGGGCACCATTGGCGTCACCCAATTCCACGGGCAGGATTGCTTGCGTACCAGCGTCGGTGGTGATTTCTAGGTTCTGAGAGCCAGTTAGGCCTTCTGGAACGGTAAGCGTCACTTGCGCACGTCCGCGCTCGCCAAATTGGTCATCGCCTTCCTGCTTGGAGTTGTCGATATCGGCAGATACTTCCTCATCCCCCAACTTCACCGTAACCGTCTTAGCCATTGGCTCGCCCTCACTGGTGTAGTTCAAGCTGGACAGTTCGACGGTGATTTCTTTACCTGGGACAATATCGCCATCGATGTGGGCGCCAATTTGGCCCTGTCCCTTGCGGACCTCGGACTCACCGGACGCAATGTAGTCGATCATGGCTTGGGCGTCCATGTATCCCACATCGTTCTTGTCCTTGATGGAGCCTGCTTCAAAGTAACCATCGCCACCCTTTTCGCTGTCGCTGGAAGCAAGGAAGGAAGAAAGCGCGATGGAATAGTCCTTATTCGGATCGAGGGGCTCGCCATTAACAGTCACCGCCTTGACGCGCTGGCCGTGAGATGCTTTTTGGTCATAGACCACCTGGACATTATTGGACAGCCCCATGGCTAGACGCGGCCTACTACCCTCCTGCCACTGGTTTTCTAGTGCGGTGATGAAGTCCTTGCCGGAGACCTTCGCGGTAATAACAGAGTTACCAAACGGCTGGACCTCAAAGATGTCCTTGTACGTTACATCGCCACCCTGCAAATCGGCGCGCACTCCGCCTGCATTCATGACGCCGAGGTCAATGTCCTCACCCACCTGCTTGCTCATGGCATAGCGCTGCCCTTCCGCGATGAAGTTATTCAGGGTGGACTCGACACCGCGGTTAGAGCCTGGCTTTTGCCCCTCATCGGAACCGCGGAACAAGTCGGTTTCGACTGTGCCAGCGCTCTTCGAGCCTTCTACCTCGGCTTCATCCTGTGCCTTCTTAACGATGCCCGCAATGTCAGCATCGGGTTCTACCTGCGCCGCAGCAGTCGCGTCGTACTGCTTGAGATCAATGCTTTTCACCTTGCCCGCGGCCTTGTCGAAGGTAATATCGGCATCGTTCAGCAGCTTGCCGTACTCATAACCTTGCGCCCACTGCAGTGGCAGCGCGCCGTCGCGTTCAACCGTTCCCTGGGTGGTCTGGTGGGTATCGCCGCCAAAGAGGATATCGACGTCCTTATTAAAGCCCTTTGCGTATTCTTCCGCATCCTCGTGGAAAAGGGAAACCACGACATCTGCCTCGCCGCTTTCCTTCAAGCGAGTGGCTTCTTTGTTCGTTGCCTCGATAGGATCGGTAAAGGTAACGCCCGGAATCTTTGCCGCGGATACCTTGAACTTGGTGTTTTGGGTGACGGTGCCGACGTAGCCGACCTTCACGCCATCGATTTCTTCCACATGAGAGGCATCCAAAAGCGGCTTGCCGTCTTTTAATACATTGGCGCCGAGGATGGGATAGTCAGAAGCGGGCTGGATACGATCCGTTAGGTCCTCGGTGCCTTTGTCGAATTCGTGGTTGCCCACTGCGGTTGCCTTCATCCCCATGGCATTGAGCGCTTCCAGGGTGTATTTGTCATCCGAGATGGCCGAGACGAATGCAGAACCGCCCACGTTATCGCCCGAAGAGGTGAGGTTGAACTCCTGGGCTTCGTTGACCTGCTTGATAAGCGATTGCAGGCGAGCCACGCCAATCTCATCGCCCGCCTTAGCAGGGTCGCTCAGACCATCTTCCAGGTGACCGTGCAAGTCAGTGATATTGGTAACCGAGATGGTGGTCATGTTCTCCTGCGCTAGGGCCTGCGTGCCGGAGAGAGCGACGGCGGTGACGGTGGTGGCGGCCACCAACTGGCCGATGCGGCGGAACTGCATAATTACTCCTGTGTCGTAGAAAGTATTCAGATAATTTATATCGCTTTCTTAACCAACTCGCAGAAAGCACACCACCCGTGAACTGGTCTTTTACCTCTCCTCCGCCCAGAATTCACACAATCGTCACCTGCCCGTAGCCCGCGCGTTGCTCTACCAAGCAACCGCGCAGGGAGGTAGCCAGGCAGTCAAACGGTTACGCGGTCACGCGGTAGACGTCAAAGACGCCCTCGGTATTGCGCAGCGTCGTCATCAACGAACCCAGCTGTTTGGTATCCGAGACTGAAAAGGTGAATCGCATCGTGGCAATTTGGTCCTCGCCGCGGTTCGAATTCATGGTCAACACATTAATGTTCTGGTCACTGAGTACCCGCGTTAGCTCAGACAGCAAGCCCTGACGGTCCAATGCCTCAAGCTGCAGCGTGGCAGAAAAGGCGCCGGTAGAAGAGGTACCAGAGGACCATTCGACCTTCAACATGCGTTCCGGTTCGGATTTGAGCTTTTCCGCGTTGGCGCAGTCCGCACGGTGCACGGATACTCCCCCACCGCGGGTGACGAAACCGAAAATAGCGTCCCCGGGCACCGGCTGGCAGCACTTCGCAAGCTTGGCCATGACATCGGGGCTTCCCTCCACCAAGATGCCCGTGCCGGAGGCGGAGTCCTTAGTATGCTGCGCGCGAGAATGCTCGAGCTCCGACAGCGGGGTCCGAGAAGCCAGCGCATCCACGGCATCATCGCGATCGCCGAACATGGCGACCAATTGGTTGGCCACGTGTTGTGCGGAAACATGTCCTGCGCCGATGGCAGTATACAGGGCATCGACATCAGAATAGTGCAGCTGTTCTGCCACCTGCTTCATGGAGCTGGCGGTAAACAGGCGGTGCATCGGCAAGCCGCCGCGCTGCACCTCAGTGGCCAAGGCATCGCGCCCGGCTTCAAGGTGCTCCTCACGCCTTTCCTTGGCAAACCACTGGCGGACCTTTGCCTTGGCACGCGGGGAGACCAAGAATTCCTGCCAATCGCGCGACGGGCCGGCGTTAGGATCCTTGGAGGTAAAGATTTCTACCTTGTCGCCAGATTTCAGCGGCGATTCTAGCGCCACCAATTTGCCGTTGACCTTGGCACCAATGCAGCGGTGCCCGACCTCCGTATGCACGGCATAGGCAAAATCCACCGGAGTAGAACCCGCCGGCAGATCCACCACATCGCCCTTCGGGGTAAAGGCGAAGATCTGGCGCGCCGTCAGGTCATAGCGCAGGGAATCGAGAAACTCATTGGGGTCAGCCGCTTCTTTCTGCCAGTCCAGCAGCTGGCGCATCCAAGCCATCTGGTCCACCTCTTCTTGGTGCCCAGAATTCTTTCCCTTCGTTTCCTTATAGCGCCAGTGCGCGGCGACGCCGAATTCGGCATTGTAGTGCATCTCGTGCGTGCGAACCTGCACTTCTAGGGTCGCTCCGCCGTCCGCGAGCACCGTCGTATGCAAAGACTGGTAGACGCCGAAGCGCGGGGAGGAAATATAATCCTTAAAACGCCCCGGCAGAGCCTGGTAGATGGAGTGCACGACGCCAATGGCGGCGTAACAGCTATTGCTGTCATCCACCAATACGCGAATGCCCACCAAGTCGAAGATCTCCGCGAACTCGCGGCCGCGGACGACCATCTTTTGATAGATAGACCAGTAATGCTTCGGCCGGCCCATTACTTCGGCCTCGATGCCATTTTCCTTTAAGGCGGCACCCACTTGGTTGATGATTTCCTTCAGGGCACGATCGCGCGAGGGCGCGCGCTCTGCCACCATGCGCACGATTTCGTCGTACTTTTTGGGATAGAGGATGGCAAAAGACAAATCCTCTAGTTCCCATTTCACGCTCGCCATGCCCAACCGGTGGGCCAAGGGGGCAATGACTTCTAGCGTTTGGCGCGCCTTTTTGGCCTGCTTTTCTGGAGGCAAGAAGCGCATCGTGCGCATATTGTGCAGCCGGTCGCTGACCTTGATGACAAGGACGCGCGGATCGTTGGCCATGGCGACGATCATCTTGCGGATCGTCTCAGCCTCGGCCGCAGCACCCAAGGCCACCTTGTCCAGCTTGGTCACGCCATCAACGAGCCGGGCAACTTCGGGCCCGAAGTCTCGGGTCAGATCCTCCAGCGTGTAATCGGTATCCTCCACCGTATCGTGCAGGAGCGCTGCAACAATGGTGGTGGTATCCATACCGATTTCCGCGGCAATCGTAGCTACGGCCAGAGGGTGGGTAATATACGGCTCACCCGACTTGCGGAATACTCCCTCATGCAACCTTTCCGCGGTGTTATAGGCAGCGTTGAGTAGTTCCGCATCCGCCTTGGGATGGAATTTCCGGTGGATAGACATGAGGGGATCGAGCACGGGGTTAATCTTGACCCGCCCGCCGGTCAGTGACCGGGCAAGCCGAGCAGACATGCTCCGCATCCCGTTATTAGCCTGGCGTTTTGCTGACTTATCCGTGGCCATCTCTACCGCCCTTCACAATGCCGCAGCCTTTATTGCTGGCTGCAGCGCCTTTCCAGATCGTGTGATCTAGCTTAGACACACCATCTTAGTCAGCGTCATCCAGCACAATGAGCGGCGGGCCCGATAAGCGTTCACGACCATTAAGACCCTTAACTTCTAGCACCACTACATTGCCCGCGACCTCGGCACCTGCAGACTCCAGCAACAGTTTGGCTCCGTGGAGGGTGCCACCGGTGGCTAGGACGTCATCGACAAGCACCACGCGCTTGCCCTTCACATCAACGCCGCTGGCGGGGATCTCCAACGCGGCCGAACCATATTCCAGTTCGTATTCCTCGGTATATACCGGCGGCGGAAGCTTGCCCTTCTTACGAATGGCCAAAATGCCCAAACCCAGTTTGTACGCCACGGCAGAGCCAAGCAGGAACCCGCGGGCATCCAAGCCGCCAATGAGATCCGCACCCAGCTCCTCGCACGCGGCCGCGAGTCCATCAACAACGGCCTGAAATGCCTCAGGATCGGCTAATACCGGTGTGAGGTCTTCAAAAAGAATCCCTTCTTCTGGAAAGTCCTGCACAAGGCGCACGTTATCGCGCAATGCTTGTGCTGCTGATTCGTAGTGAGAGGTCATCATCTTCCTTGAGAACTAAATAGCGAGAATTAATTTAGGAGCGAACAAGGCCTAGGCCTTTTCCACAGGTTCTTGTGTCGACACGTGCCAACGGTCCATATTCCAGCCGATGCCCGAGATGCCAGTGTACGGCAGGACACCCTCCACGTCGCGATGAACGATGAACACGCGCGGCTGCGCAGCGACCGGAATGGAGGGAACACTCTCCCACAGCTGCTCTTCCTGCTCCTTGAGCTGAACGGAGTTTTTGATGCTGGAATCAGCGGCGGAGTACTCGGTCAGCGGATCGACTGGGCCCAAGAAGGCATCGATGGTTGGCTGCCCCGTTTCCGGATCAGGGTTGAGATAAAACTGCGATAGGTTCTCCTCCGCAGCATCCTCGATGGTAATCCCCGCCGGTTCGCAGGAGGCGCGCAGCGCATCGACCATCGCCTGATAGCGCTTATCCGGGCCAACGTAGCCCACCTTGATGGTGGATCCATTCAACTGGCCGGCCGCAGCCATGTCCGTTCCCTCGTGGTCCTTCGCCACCGAGCCTAGCGTTTGGGCTACCGGATCTTGGACAGAGACGGTACGCACATAAGCCGGTGGAACATCGACACCAGATATTTCGGAGCTCTTTTGTGCTAACGCCGCTTGGTCGACGCAGGCAGCAAATGCCTTCCTAGCAGAAGGCGCTGCAAAAATCCCAGCCTGCGACAGCGTCAACGTATCGGTTTGCAGGCCCACCTTGGTGGTTGTTTCAAACTCGGTATTGTCAGCGCCCGCGGAGTCCTCCCCATCGGAGCCGTGTTCTTTATTCGAGTCAGATCCATTTGTGGATTCTGGGGCGTCGTTACCTTCCTCGGATTCTGCGTCCTTGCCCGCGTTCCCTGAGAGCCAGTCGGGCGCCGCGATGGCGGAGTCTGCCACCTTGAGAACGCCCTTATCCGCAAGTTCCTGTGCGTTCGCCGTACTTGGCCAAATAACGAGGCGATCCAAGGCAGGTTTGTCGCCGCGATACTGCTCATTGGCTTTTAAGAAAACCTCGCCGGAATCGCCCACCTTATCCGCGGTAAATGGGCCGTAGGACACCTGTAGCTCTGGGTCAAAGTCATCCTTGGCTGTAGAAAACCCATAGCGCCACAATTCCGCTACTGGCTGCAACGTCGCCATGTCTTCTGCGTGCAAGGCCGCGTTGAGTTCCTCTACGGTCAAATCCGTCTTCTGCGCAAGCGCGTGCGCAGGCATGACGGTGCCAGGGCCAAACATTTGGCGCCACCGATGTCCCTGGTCTTTCTGAAAAGTCAGTGTAAAGGCCTTGCTCTGCGGTGCGCACTCGATATCCGCGATGTCATTCATCAGCGGCATATGCGAGGCAAATTCAACCGGGTGCGTGCCAGCCGTATAGGCAAGCAGGTAATCATCGCAGGTGACGGGGGCACCATCGGAGAATGTGGCGTCATCGGCAAGCGTCACACGCACGCTTTCCTGATCACTATCAGCTGCCGGCGGAAGCTCTTCGGTCTCTACCAAATCCGCATTGGGAATAAGCTGCCCGGAGGGCCCCGGGACAAAAAGGCCGGGATAAAGCCGCGTCGAAAGTTGGGCCGCTGAGGTGGTGCTGCCGAAGGCGGTGCCGGCATTCGTCGTGGTCAGCTGAGAGTTAACCATATATCCGGCGTAGTTGTAGGACTCCGGATCGCTGGGCGTAGCCTGGTCACCGCTCTCGGATTCCTCACTGCTGCACGAGGCCGCTACCAGCGCAAGGGCGGAAAGCCCCGCTGCAACCGCCGTGATTTTGGGACGGCGCCCCCACCACCGTGTGGTGCCTAATCTGCGTTCCACGGTACGCACAACCCCTTTTCTCCTAAAAAGACCAAGCTTTAGTCTGCCTGATTATGCCGTGTTCAAGGGCACTTAGCGGCCCGGGCGCCACGTAGCACCGGTATGGCCGGAGGCACTGCTGCCGTGATCAGTTTGTTCTTCTGCCACTTCCTTGTGCGTCTTGGCCCCGACATCGGAAGGCGTAACCACCTTGCGCTTTGCAGAACCCGCATCCGCTGGTTCACCTTCCTCAGATTTACCTGCGCGGTAATCTAGCACACGCTGCGTGTGCTGCTTGACGCGCTTAGTCCAGTTAGCAAACGTCACCACCAACGGAGTGGCCAAGAAAATCGAGGAGAAAATACCCTCGATAACGCCAATGAGCTGGATCAGCGCCAAATCGCGCAGCGTACCGATGCCCATAAGCCATACGGCAATGACGAACAGCGCGATAATAGGCAGCGCGGAAATGATAGAGGTGGAAATGGAACGCATGACCGTCTGGTTAATCGCCAAGTTGGCGAGTTCCCCATAGGTCTTAGATCGTTGGCCTTCCAGCCCGGCCGTATTCTCATTGACCTTGTCAAAGACGATGACGGAGTCATAGATGGAGAAGGTCAGGACGGTGAGCAAACCGATGATGACGGCGGGAGAAACTTCAAACCCGAAGAGGGCGTAGATACCGGCGATGACGATGCCATCAATAATTAGCGCCAAAATGGCGGCAAAAGCCATAATCTTTTGCAGGCGTACCGCCACATAGATTGTCGCTGCAACGAGGAATACGATCATGGCGAGGATCATGCGCTGCGTAATCGAGGAGCCCCACGATTCGGACACGGTGGAAGAACCGATGGCGTCCGGGGTGGCCTCCCCGTTTTCATCCTTGGGTTGGAATTCCTCGTAGATGGCAGACCGAGCGCTGTCTACCTCTTCTTGGCTCAAGCGCTCAGAGGTGATTTCGAGCGTCTCAGAATCACCGGCACCAACGATGCGCACTTGCTCCGGTTCAACGCCAGTGGAGTCCTCGAAGACGGTAGCTACGTCGTCTTCTTTCAAGTCCCCAGCAGGCATGGACAAGGTGGTGCCACCCTCAAAGTCGAGGGAAAGCGTAAATCCACGAATCAAGATAGCGACGATGGCACCGACGAGGAGCCCGGCGGTAATCCCGTACCACCGTTTGGTATGGCCAATGAAGTCATAGCCACGCTCGTCTTCATAGAGGCGATCTAAACGCGAAATCTTATTTTTAGTCAATACGGCCATGATTATTTCTCCTCATCTTCCGCAGCTGCTGAGGGCGAAGAACTCTCAGACGAATCGGCGCCAACGGATGCCGAATTTTCAGTGGAGCGCTCCTGCGGCGTAGTAGCGGCAGAACGGGAATCTCCGTAGTAGCCGCGCTCGCGCCGCTCTTCAATTAGCGCATAAATTCCACCCAAACCATTCATCGATGGCTTGGCTGCCGCAGGGCGGCGGCCAATAATCTGCATCAACGGTGCCATGACCAAGAAGGACACGACGAGGTCGAAGACCGTGGTCAGGCCCAAAGTAAACGCGAAGCCCTTCACTTCACCGATGGCGAGGAAGTAGACAATGACAGAACCGATGAGTGTCACCGCATTACCGGTCACGATGGTGCTGCGCGAGCGCTCCCAGGCCTTCTGCGTTGCTGACCTAAAGGTTCTACCTTCTAAGAGTTCATCCTTGATGCGCTCGTAGTAGACCACGAACGAGTCCGCTGTCGCACCGACACCGATGACCAAACCGGCGATACCGGAAAGGTCGAGCGAGTAACCAATCCAGCGCCCCAGCAGCACAATAGCGCCGTAGGTCAGCAGGGCAGAGCCGAGCAAGAAGATAACGGACACACCACTGAGCGCGCGGAAGTAGTACAGCGAGTAAAGGATGACCAAAATCAAGCCTGCCAAGCCAGCCCAAAGACCAGCTTCTAGCGCTGCCTTACCCAGTGTCGGAGGAATGGACTCCACCGTGCCACCGGGCTCGCCGTTTTCGCCGGCAAAGGACAGCGGCAATGCGCCGTAGCGCAGGTTATTGGCTAGGTTATTGGCCTCTTCTTGACTGAAGTCGCCGTTAATGGAGGTAGCGGAACCGTACGGGGTAGCTCCCTGGATAACCGGCGCCGAAATCACGGCCGAGTCAAGGGTGATGGCAATCTGATCGTTCAGGTGCTCCCGCGTGAGGTCCGCCCAGGTCTGGGAACCGTTCGGGCCATTACCGGTCTTGAAGGAGAAGCTGATCTCCATCTGGCCGGACTGCGGGTTGAGGCCACCGTTGATCGGGGAATTGGTATCAATCTCATTACCCGTCAAGCGGGTACCGTCTTCATCCTCGATGCCGCTGAGCAACGGGGCCGGCTCCAAGACATAAGGAGTGCCGCTGTCGTAATCACAGGTAACAAAAGGCTTGGACGGATCGTCTGCGCCAGCCAGCGGGTCAGCGGCTCCCTGGCACGTCAAAAGTGAAGAGGCCGCTGCCTGCGTAGTCGGATCCTCCGATTGACGGTCCTTCAACAACATCTCGGTGATTTCATCGCGACGCTCGGTCTGCTCAATTGAGTTGGACGGCTCATCCAAAGGCTTAGCGGAAACCTTCGGGGCCTTGACGTCCTTCGCTTCCTTGCCCTCAGCCTGCGCTTCTTGCTGGGCCACGGCGTTGGTGACGTCTTCCAACTTCTTGTTAGCTTCGTCCTTATCTAGGACGCCGTATTTGACCCAGCGGTTGGCCATATCCTCCAGCTCTTTGTCGAGCTTGTCCAAATCCGGCGCCGAGGGTTGCGCCACCGGGCGGAAGTACAACTGAGAGGTCTGCCCCACTGCTTGGGCCTGCGAGGCGTCCTCGCCCGGTACTGTGATGACGAGGGTATTGCCGTTGATGACGACCTCGGAACCAGAAACGCCCATACCGTTCACGCGCTGTTCCAAAATATTGCGCGCCTGCCGTAGCTGGTCCTGGGTGGGGTCTTCACCTTGTGGTGCCAAGGTAACGCGCGTGCCGCCCTGCAGGTCAATGCCTAGCTTTGGGGTGGCTTGGCGGTTTCCGGTGAAAAAGACCAGCGCATAGATAACGACCACGATAAGCCCAAAAAGCGCGAGGGCGCGTTTAGGCCATTGGCGGTTGCTATTTTTCATAGCGCCTCGAGATGATGCGGACAACGATATTCTCCTGTGCACTGCAAACCAGGGTGATTAAACATTAAATACGGCCCGCCCAATTCGGCACGGGCACGTTAACAACGCACAATCGTACGTCATGGAACAACATTTTCCTTAACGGGGTCCGCGATTCAGCGAAAATGTGTCAGGTTCTACGTTTCCCTTAAGCCAATTGCAGGTGCAGAGAACACTAGCCGTGTGCACAGGGTGCGCCCGCGTCTGCCTTCGTTGAGAGCACGGGCGATAACGAGGAATTAGCGGTTAGAGGGCTGCTCGCCTTCCCCACCAGTGAATCCGTCATCATTATTGTTCTCACCGTTGTCGCGCTGTGGCTCTCCAGCATTGTCTGCACCACCGCGGGCGAGGTTCTGAGCTTCGCTTTCGGTGCGAACCACCGCCATCTTGTCAAAGGTAAGGGTAACCCCCGGGGAAACCTCGAGGTCCACACTGGTATCGGTGGTTCCGCGCACCACGCCGTGGACACCGCCAGCGGTCACGATGCGATCTCCATTCTGCAGGGAGTTCTGCAGCGATTGCATGTCGTTTTGGCGCTGGCGTTGCTTACGCATCGCCATAAAGGAAGGAATGATGAACAAAATGACAATGATTATGAGAAAGATGATTTCCATAACTTTCCAGTATGCCAGACTGTTTGGTTCACAAAAACCATGGGCTAGTTCCGCCTCACTGACACCATCAGCGAGGTGTTCATGCTCCCTCAAAACAGCCCAATTGCCCTATCCGGAGGCGTCAGGCCCAGGTGCTGCCAGGCGGCTGCGGTGGCTACTCTGCCCCGCCCGGTGCGCGAAATCATGCCCGCGCGAACCAAGTACGGCTCGCACACCTCCTCCACAGTGGAGGGTTCCTCACCAACGGCGATGGCCAAGGTATTAACACCCACCGGCCCGCCACCATGACCATTGATCAGGGCATTAAGAACGGCACGGTCTAGCCGGTCCAACCCCATTTCATCAACATCGAATACCTCCAACGCCCCCTGCGCGGCGGAAAGATCGATGCGCCCGTTGCCATTGACCTCCGCATAGTCGCGCACGCGGCGCAGTAGGCGGTTGGCGATGCGCGGAGTGCCGCGCGAACGCGAGCCGATTTCAACGGCGGCATCATCGTCGATGGCGACGTCCAAGATATGTGCCGCACGCTTTATCACATGGGTGAGATCCTCGGTGCTGTAGTACTCCATTTGGGCGGTAAAGCCGAAGCGATCCCGCAGCGGACCAGTGAGCATTCCCGCTCGCGTTGTGGCTCCGACCAACGTAAACGGCGGGATCTCCAAGGGGATCGAGGTAGCTCCCGGCCCCTTGCCCACAATCACATCGATGCGGAAATCCTCCATGGCCATATAGAGCATTTCTTCGGCGGGCCGGGCTATGCGGTGGATCTCATCGATGAAGAGCACGTCGCCTTCCATGAGGTTCGAAAGCATGGCCGCGAGATCTCCCGCCCGCTCCAGCGCTGGACCCGAAGTCATGCGCAGCGACGTCCCAAGTTCCTGCGAGATGATCATGGCCATCGTGGTCTTACCCAGGCCGGGCGGACCCGATAGCAGGACGTGGTCCGGGGTGACCCCGCGGTTTTTCGCGCCGGTCAGCACGAGGGACAGCTGTTCCCTCACCTTTGGCTGCCCAATAAATTCCGTCAGGGATTTCGGGCGCAGGGAGCGCTCGATATCGTGTTCTTCGGCGTGAGCGGTGGCTTCCACATCACTATTGTGCTGTGAATCGTGCGTCTCATTCATTCCCTCCGGGAGGTTGAACTCGGTACGCTCAATATCGGACATGCTGTAGCCTTCGTGTCTTCTTGACGTCGTGTTCTTTTAACCCTGCTTACCCAACTGGGCTAGGGCCGCGCGCAGCAAGGTCGACGTATCCGCCGCGGGGGCTTCGGCATATGCCGCCTCCACCACGGGACGAGCCGCCTTCTCAGTAAATCCTAGGCCCAAGAGGGCTTCAGTAACGCTATCGACAACTGGGCCACCGCCGCTTGTTGCCGCCGGTGCCGCATCAGCCGTTGGAGTTCCAGCAAAGCGCTTTACCTTATCTTTAAGCTCCAAGGTAAGGCGTTGGGCCATCCGCTTGCCGACGCCCGGAATTGACTGCAGCGCCTTAACATCCTCCCCGCCAATGGCTGCAGCCAGCTCTTCTGCTCCCATGACGGATAATGCAGCCAAGGCGAGTTTAGGGCCCAAGCCGGACACGGATTGCAGCACCTGGAACATTTCGCGATCGTCATCGCTGGTAAAACCGTACAGGGTCAACGCATCTTCCTTGACCACCAAGGTAGTGAGCACAAAGGCAGTTTCCCCACGGCGCAGGGTTCCCAACGTCTTTGCAGTGGCCAAGAACTTATAGCCCACCCCTCCGCAATCAATAACGCCGTGATCTAAACCAATGTGGAGGACTTCTCCCCGCAATGCCGCAATCATTTTCTACCGTGCCTTCCTACCTGTGTACGCGTTCGCCATGACTTTGTATTTAATAAAACTTAGTGGGTGAGCAGTGCATTAGGGCTTGATGCTCTTCCCCCGCCCGCGGACACCACTGGTCTTTGCACCAAGCCCTAAACCGGTACTATCCATCCTGACAATCGCTGGCGCCCGCCAGCAATGGCAGACAGCCAGCGCCAATGCGTCCGCTGCATCCGCCGGCTTGGGCGGCTCCGTAAGCCCGAGGATACGAGTAATCATCGCCGTCATTTGTTTCTTATCGGCGCGCCCGTTGCCAGAAATAGCCTTTTTCACCTCGGACGGGGTGTACATATACACCGGAATATCCCGCTCGGCGGCCGCGAGCACGAGGACTCCTACGACGTGTGCAGTCTGCATGACGGTCGAAACCTGGCCGCGTTCGAAGACGCGCTCTATAGCAACCACATCCGGCGAATAATCGTCCATCCACTCCTTAGCCGCAACGGACAGCCGCAGGAGCCGCTCGGTTAAATCTTTATCGCTCGGGGTCCGCACCACGCCAACGGAGACGGGAAGAATTGCGCGCCCGCGGCCTGCTTGGACCACGGACAGGCCACAGCGAGTAAGCCCAGGGTCGATGCCCATCACGCGCATGCCTTCGATATTCACACCCGCCCACTCCCCGTTCCGCGGCCTCGTCGTTTCTAGTCTCAATTCCCCATTATGTCTTACACACACATGTTCTACAACACGGCGTGAATTTTAGACTGCCCCAATAAAACACAACAAAGCTCGGCGCCGGAATCTCCGCATGCGCGAAGACCCGCCACCGAGCTAGTGCCCCAATAAATGCAGGAACCCTATTCTGCGTTGAGCTCCGCTAGGACCTCTTCCGATAGATCCATATTGGTATATACGTTCTGGACGTCGTCGGATTCTTCCAAAACATCGATGAGGCGGAAGATCTTCTTGGCGTCATTGGCCTCGAGGGGAACCTCAACTGAGGCACGGAAATCGTTATCGGAGTCATCGACTTCGATATCTGCTTCCTTAAGGGCTTCCCTGACAGCCTGCACATCCGTGGGAGCGCAGATGATCTCAAATTTCTCGCCCTGGTCTTTGACCTCTTCAGCGCCGGCATCGAGCACTGCCATCAAGACATCGTCCTCACTCAGCTCACCCTTTTCCACCAAGACATAACCGGTGCGGGAGAACATATAAGCAACCGAGCCGGATTCACCCAGGTTGCCGCCATTTTTGCTCATCGCTGTGCGGACATCGGTAGCCGCGCGGTTGCGGTTATCGGTCAAGCATTCAATCAGCATTGCGACGCCATTGGGGCCATAGCCCTCGTACATGATGGTCTCCCAGTCGGCACCACCAGCTTCTTCACCAGAGCCGCGTTTGCGGGCGCGCTCGATGTTGTCATTGGGGACAGAGGCCTTTTTGGCCTTCTTAATCATGTCATCGAGCGTTGGGTTGGCCGCAGGATCACCACCGCCGGTTCGCGCCGCCACTTCAATGTTCTTAATGAGCTTGGCAAATTCCTTGCCGCGCTTGGCGTCATTGGCAGCCTTCTTGTGCTTGGTAGTTGCCCATTTTGAGTGGCCTGACATTAAGTCCCTTTCTAATTGGGTTCTAAATCTGTTGACAATTATACGTGCCCTGCACGAACTGGGAAAAGCGCCCCCATGATACAGACGCTTTTCTAGCCGTTATGCCAATTGCCGTGCGCAGAACCGCTACCTAAGTTCTCATCAAGGAACCGAGTCAAGCCTTCCTGGTTGACCAATGCAACGAGTTCGCCCTGCTCATTGAATAACTTACCGCGCGCGATCGCCGTTCCTTGCGCTGCTGTGGGCGATACCTGCTCATAGAGCAACCACTCATCCACGCGAAAGGGGCGAAGAAACCATACCGCATGGTCAAGGCTTGCCAGTTGCACCTTCTCCCCCTGGTGCGGAATGAGCGCCGCCCGGATAAGGGTCATATCGGACATATACGTCAGGGCGGCGCGGTGGAAGGCGGGATCACTCCCAAGCTCACCGGTATTGCGAAACCAAATATGGCGATATCCGGCACCTGTCACCTCCGCGGCGGCATCATCGCGGCCCTCATCGGGCACCAAACGAATATCCCAATCGGCCCACTCCTTCAAGATAATCCGGGTGGAATAGGGCGCCCCGCCGCCACGACGCGCGGCTTCATCGGGGCTTAATACCTGCGGTGCCACATCCTGATGTTCGGGACCTGCATCACCATCGCGGTGGAAACTAGCCAGCATAATAAAGACGAGGCGGCCACCTTGGATGACCCGAACCTGCCGGCTGGCAAAGGAACGGCCATCACGCAGCCTTTCTACCTGCAACTCCAGCGGCTTTTTCGTATCACCTGGGCCAACGAAATAACCATGGAGGGAATGCACCTGCTTGCCCTCCACCGTCCTTTGCGCCGCGGCAAGGGCCTGCGCGGCAACTTGCCCGCCAAAGGTGCGTTCAATCTGCGAGGGGATCGCCGGGCCAGAAAAGACATCCGCATCTTGGGTGCCTTCTAATGCCAAAACCTCAGAAATGGTGCCCACAGTCATCCTTTCTTGCGCGCCTACTATGCGCTACATCACGTAAGTCTTCGTCTGCCTTGCCACCCTACTCCCCGAGGCAGTTCAACCCCCGGTGACGAGGAACCTGATTCGAACTACTCAACGACCAAATTATTCCCTAGAATCTTTTGGGTGAAAAGATTCGCGACAGTTCCTGCGGTATGGGTGAGCTGGGTGCTCGCCCGCTTGGTTTTGGTCTATTTTTTGAAGCTCGACCAAAGCGCACGCGGCGATGTTGCCTATTATTTCGCCGGCCTTTTTGGCACCGATCCTACGAAGATGACCGAATACCCCCACGCGGGCACGTGGCCCACCATCATCTTAAGCTGGTTCACCGGTGGAGACCGCGGCGTATTCTATATCGGCTTTACCATCATGGCGCTGCTTGTCGATGCCACCTTCCTCGCCCTCCTGCTGCGCCACTACGAACGCAATAAGCGGGTTTTTCTCGCCGGCTGGTTCTGGGTATTTTTTGGCACGGCTGCAGGACACGTCTTTGTGTGGCGCCTCGATATTTTTCCTGCCGTCGCCGTCGCCGGTGCCGCAGCGCTTCTTATTTCTCATCCCAAGACAGGCGCCGTCCTATTGGGCTTCGCTACCACCATGAAGCTCTGGCCAGGCGTCCTCGCGGCCGGACTGGTAGGGCGTTTTAATAACTCTAATTCCTGGCTGCGATTGACGTCCTTTTTTGGCTCCGTTGCTGCTCTTTCTGCGTTCACAGTTTTTACCTCCGGTATGGACCGACTCCTTTCCCCACTGAATTATCAGGGGGTGCGCGGGCTCCAACTCGAATCCATTCCGGCGACATACTTGCTATTGCAGGCACATCTCAACCCGGGTAAATGGCGATTAGGTTATGCGCCCTCCAAGAGCTTTGAGATTTCTGGCCCGGGAGTCGATACCGCCATCATGTGGAGCACTATCGCGACGGCCGGGATGCTGGTATTCGCCCTGAGCTGGGCGCTATACCGTTTCTTCGCCGGAGGGTGGACCTCGCGAACGACCATCGCCTTCTTCACCCTCATGGTGCTACTACTCATAGCCACCAATAAGGTATTTTCGCCCCAGTACATCATTTGGCTAGGCCCCCTCTTCGCTGTGGTCGTACGCCAACAGCTCCCCGCCGGGTTTGTACCCATCAAAATCTGTCAGGGCCTCCTCGCTGTATGCGCAGTTGCAGCCGCCGCGCTTGGCACCTACATCTACCCATTCCACTATGACTACGTGTGGAAGTATGTGGGCGAAAATCTGACTCCGGTCTACGTGCTCGTCGCCCGCAACGTCCTCATCCTCGTAGCGGTGCTCTTTGCGCTTATATGGTTCATCCTTGAGGTGAGCCTGTCGCGCCGCTTAGAAAAAGCCATCGTGGCAGCAGGCGGCTTGGAAACAAGCCCGGAAGCCGGCGCAGAGAACGCGTCCTCGCCAAATACGGGGAGAATTAACGTGCCCGGTTCTGACACCCCTGCCGAAGCTGAAGCGAGCACCGATGCCGCTAAGGAGGTAACGCGCGGCTAAGTTTTTAATCCGCCAGCATGTAGTCGAAGTACTCAGGTAATTTAGCGGTTCCGCCGAGGCGGAAGAAACGCACTGCTGGGCGCAGGCGCAGCGCACGCGTATCGCTGACTGCCTCGTTATAAAAGCGATGCGCTAACTGGATGCGGCCTTCTGCATCCGCCAAGGCGGCAGGGCGCTGGCCTACCGGAAAATCGCGCACAATGGCGGCCGAAAGCTCGCGTTCAACCATGGTGCGGGCTTGAAAATGCCCTTGCGAAAGCTCCGTGGATTCGGCCTTTTGTGCCAAGGCCGCAAGATCCGGAGCAACCGCCGCCGTTACCGCCGCGCGCCGGTCCAGCGCAGCCTGCAGCTGCGCCAGCGCAGCATCGGTGCGGATGTGCAGGAAATTTAGTCGCTGCGCTGTGAAAATGGCCCACGATCCCACAAGAATGAGAATAAGCAGCGCGATGGTTATTTCTATCGCCATCATCGCTTCACCCTCACCTTCGTGCCATCTTGCACCGTTTCATAAACTTGCATGACCGCCGCGGCAACATGGTCCCAGTCATACATCTGGGCGCGTTGCACGCCATTGCGCACCAATCGCCGCCGGTAGTCACCATCATCCAAGACCTGGTTGAGCACGCGTGCCAAATCGGTGGCATCGCCAGTGCGGAATAGTGCTCCTGCAGGCTCTTCCGATTCTGCGTTGCAGACCGCACGAAAGGCCTCTAAATCAGAAGCCACGACGGCCGCACCGGCGGCCATTGCTTCTACCAGCACGATGCCAAAGCTTTCCCCGCCCGTATTGGGCGCCACATAGACATCGGCCCGGCCTAAGATCTGTGCCTTTTCTGCATCGCTAACGCGCCCGACAAAATCCACACCCTCGACCTCGCGGGCGCGGCCGCCACCCATAATGGTGACGCGAATATTCCTGTTGACTTGGCGCAAAGCGGCTAACAGGATGTCTAGGCCCTTGCGTGGCTCGTCGAGGCGGCCGAGGAAGACGACCTCGAGTGGGGCATCGGCAAGCGCGGGCTGGCTTTTCTTGCGCGCAAGCGCGTAGACGGAGGTATCGACGCCGTTGGGGATCAGGACGGGATCGCCGCCCAGTTGCTCCACCTGCCAGCGCCGCGCCATATCCGATACCGCAATGCCGCCGCGAATCTTTTCCAAAAAGGGTACGAGCAGCGGCTTTGCCAGGGTAAGGATGAGTGAATTGGCCGCCGAGGCGTGGTACGTCGCCACCATGGGGCCGTGCGCCACGGCCAAGGCGGTCATGGAAAAACTCGGGGAATTGGGCTCGTGGATATGCAGGACATCAAAATCGCCGTCCTGGATGAAGCGCTTGACCTTGCGCGTTACCTTCGGCCCCACCGACAAGCGCGCGACCGAGCCGTTATACGCAATCGGGAAGGCAGGTCCACCCTTGACCACAAAATCCGGCAGTGGTGTGGTTTCCGCGGCGGGACCAAGGACCTGGACAAAGTGGCCTTGTTCTATAAAAACGGTGGCCAGATCAAGGATATGAGCCTGCACGCCACCAGGTTCGTCAAAAGAATACGGGCAAATAATACCGATGCGCATTAACTGGAACGTTCCTTTCGCGCTTGCCGGCGCCGCTCCACGTCCTCATTCCATTGCGGCTGCAGCATGTGCCAGTCCGCGGGGTGGCGTTGGATATTAGCCGCAAACCCATCCGCCATCCGCTGGGTGGTCTCTTGAACATCGGTAACCTCAACTTCTGGCGACACCGACAAGCCCCAGCCATCGCCTTCAAACCACGAGTGCACCACGTGGAGCGCCGCGCCGGTTTCAATGGCTAGCTGCGCGGGACCGGCCGCCATATTGGCTTCCTCATCCATGAAATCTACCGTGATACCGCGGCGGGTAATATCGCGTTCTGCCAATAGGCACACTACCCCTCCCTCCTGCAGGGCTTCCTTCAGGCGTGCAAAGGGAGGGGCCGCGCCACCGGTAAGTGGCAGGACCTCAAAACCCAGTTCCTCGCGGTAATCCACGAAGGCATCAAATAACACCTCCGGCTTTAAACGCTCCGCCACGGTGGTAAATTGCCCGTAGTGGCCCACCAAGAAGACCCCAGCCATATCCCAATTGCCGGAGTGCGGCAGCGCCAAGATCACGCCGCGGCCAGACTGCGCGGAGGCATCAAAGTGCTCGAGCCCTTCCAAGCCGCTCATGAGGCGCTCATGGAGTTGGGGATCCGCGTGAATCGCGGGCAGGCGGAACGCCTCCATCCAATAGCGCATATATGAACGCATGGAATCACGCACCAGCTGGCGGGTGACGTTTTCTGCCCCCACTACGCGGGTGAGGTTTCGTCGCAGGCCGTCCATGCCGCGCCCGTGGTTACTCGCGAAATCCGCCACCCACCGGAAGATCGTGCGCGCTACCGGTTCGGGCAGCCGGCGAACTACCTTCCAGCCCGCCAAATACCCGGCCGCTGCTACATCTTCTTTATCCCACATGGTGCCGGATCCTCCAGAAAAGTTTGTGCGCAAACCACGAACTAGCCGGAACGATAGCCCCCGCTGCGCCCATGTTCGCTTGATTTTACATCTCGGCGTCTTGGCGCGCTGCAATGGCAATGCGCTGGTACACGGTAAATATTGAGCCTACTGCCAAGATCCACAGCGATACCGCCGCGGCGTACTCTACGCCCAAGCCCTCTAGGCCAATGCCGCCTAAAGCCAGGATGAGGCGCTCGGGGCGCTCAATCAGTCCGCCCACCATGGTGAAACCGGAGGCCTCTCCCCTAGCCTTGATATAGGAAATGACCTGGGAGCATACCAAGGTAATGAGGCAGGCCGCCACGGTCCATTTGGACGCGTCTGCGGTATACACCAGCCACCAAGCGATAGCGCAGAATAATGCGCCATCGGTAATGCGGTCACAGCTCGCATCCAGCGTGGCGCCGAAAGCGCTCGATTTACCGGTCAGGCGGGCCATGGTGCCATCGAGCATGTCAAAGGCGGCAAAGAGGCCGGATAGTACTGCAGCGATAAAGAGATGGCCGGTAGGAATGAGGATCACCGAAATAGCGATGGTCACAATAGTGCCTACAACCGTGACCACGTTGGGTGTCAATCCCAACTTTAAAAAGGTCTTGGCTATAGGTTCCACCACCACGGCGGCGGGCTTTCGCCCATGCACGCTAAGCACGCGAGTCCTCCTCTTCCATGTCACGCCAACCCTCTGCCAGGACACGACGGGTGTCTTGCAGTAGTTGCGGTAATACCTTAGTCCCATCGAGGACAGTCATAAAGTTACTATCCCCGGGCCACCTTGGCACCACATGCAAATGCAGGTGGTCTCCCACTGAGCCGCCGGACGCGCGCCCCAGGTTAAAGCCCACATTAATGGCCTCTGGCTGTGATACGCGCTTGAGCACCCGCACGGCCTGTTGGGCAAAGGCCATGAGCTCGTGGGATTCCGCCTCGGTGAGGTTTTCCAGCTCGGATTCCTTGCGGTACGGCACCACCATGAGGTGGCCGGCGTTATAGGGGAACAGATTGAGCAGCGCATATACCGACTTACCGCGCGCAATGATGAGTCCATCCTCATCGCTGCCCTTGGGTGCTTCCACGAAGGGATCCTCGGACCGCTGCGCGATATAGGCCATCCGGTACGGCGCCCACAGTCGCTCCAACCGGTCCGGCTCACCGGCACCGGTATCGACGAACGTCTCCTCGCTATGTCCCTTCTGCGGGTTAGCGCCGGGCACGAATGAGCTCTTCTGTCGGCTGCTCGTTGGTGCGCTCTGCCACCCACGTGGAGATGAGCTCAACGGCTTCCTCGACGGGCGCTCCATTGACCTGCGTGCCATCCAAGAAGCGGAAGGACACCGCACCGGCTTCCACATCGCGGGCACCGGCGACCAGCATGAAGGGCACCTTACCTGTCGTGTGGTTGCGGATCTTTTTCTGCATGCGGTCATCGGAGGTATCCACGTCCGCGCGAATGCCCTTGACGCGCAGCTTGGCGGCGACGTCTTCCAGATGCGGGACGAAGTCATCCGCCACCGGAATGCCCATGACCTGGTGCGGTGCCAACCACGCCGGGAAGGCGCCCGCGTAGTGCTCAAGGAGCACACCGAAGAAGCGCTCGATGGAGCCGAAGAGGGCCCGGTGAATCATGATCGGGCGCTTCTTCGTGCCATCGGAGGCGGTGTACTCCAGCTCAAAACGCTCGGGCAGGTTGAAGTCCAGCTGCACCGTGGACATCTGCCAGGTACGTCCAATGGCATCGCGGGCCTGGACGGAGATCTTCGGCCCGTAGAACGCGGCGCCCTCAGGGTCAGGAACGAGCTCGAGGCCGGATTTTTCCGCCACAGACTGCAAGATCGTGGTCGAGCGCTCCCAAATCTCATCGGAGCCGACAAACTTATTGGGGTCCTTGGTGGAAAGCTCCAAGTAGAAATCGGAAAGGCCGTAATCCTCAAGCAGCGAAATGATAAAGTCCAGAACCTGGGTAAGCTCTTCTTCCAGCTGCTCTTCGGTGCAGTAAATGTGGGCATCGTCCTGGGTAAAGCCGCGCGCACGGGTCAGGCCATGCACCACGCCGGACTTTTCGTAGCGGTAGACCGTACCGAATTCAAAAAGGCGCAGTGGAAGCTCACGATAGGAACGGCCGCGGGATGCAAAGATCAGGTTGTGCATCGGGCAGTTCATCGGCTTGGCGTAGTAGTCCTGCGGCTCCTTGACCGTATTTCCCTCGGCGTCATACTCGCCATCGAGCTGCATCGGCGGGAACATGCCATCGGAGTAGAAATCAAGGTGGCCGGATTTACGGAAGAGGTCGCCCTTGGTGATGTGCGGGGTATTGACAAAGGAGTAACCCGCCTGCACGTGGCGGTTGCGGGAGTGGTTTTCCATCTCCATGCGCACGGTCGCGCCATTGGGGTGGAATACCGGGAAACCGGAACCGATTTCATCCGGGAAGGAAAACAGGTCTAGTTCTTGGCCCAAGCGGCGGTGATCGCGCTTTTCTGCCTCTTCCACCATGGTCTGGTAGGCGGCCAATGCGTCCTTGGACTCAAAGGCGGTGCCGTAGATGCGCTGCAGGCCAGCGTTAGCCTGGTCGCCGCGCCAGTAGGCGGCGGACGAACGAGTCAGGGCAAAGGCTGGGATATATTTTGTGGTGGGAACGTGCGGGCCGCGGCACAGGTCGAACCATTCCACCTCATTGGTGCGCGGGTTCACGTTGTCATAGTGCGTCAAGTCACCGGCACCGACCTCGGCGGCCTCATCGGAGTCTGGGTCCACATTGCCCTTGTCCTGGATAAGTTCCAGCTTGAAGGGCTCATCCTGCAAGGCCTGCTCTGCCTCAGCCGTGGACACGTAGGTGTGGCGCTCGAAGCGCTGGCCACCCTTGATGATCTTCTTCATCCGCTTTTCCAGGGCCTTGAGATCCTCCGGGGTGAAGGGCTCAGCGGTCTGGAAATCGAAGTAGAAGCCGTTTTCAATGGATGGGCCAATGCCCAGCTTGGTGCCGGGGAACTCGGCTTGCACGGCCTGGGCCATGACGTGGGCGCAGGAGTGGCGAATGACGGCGCGGCCATCTTCCTCACAGGCGGCTACCGGAACAAACGTCGATTCCTCATCCGGGGTGTGCGAGAGGTCAAAAAGAGTACCGTCCACGCCGCGGACTACCACGACTGCCTCTGGGCCCTTATTGGGCAGGTCCAGCTCGCGGAGGACCGCGCCAACCGCTTGTCCGGCCGGCACGGTGAAGGATTCGTAATTTACCGGTGCCGCGGGAATAAGTTCCGCCATATTCGCGCTCCTTTTTGCGCTCGCGCAGATACGGCATACCTGGCCGCATCCACTAGTTAAATTTACGGATAGTCATTCTACAGGCCTGCATGCGTGCAAAGCGATTCCGCCCACCACGTTTCTTTACCATCGCCGCCTTTGGTTCCCGGCGGGCAGAAATACATCGCCGAACCAATGTGGGTCAGCCACTCATTCAGCAGGTCCGCCTCATCAAGGCGCGCCTGGATGGGCTCGAATTGCTTGGTGGGATCCTGTTGGTAGCAAATAAAGATTTGACCAATATTGGATAGTTGGCCATCCTTGCCATCCGGCGGCAGCTCGTAGTTAAAGGGGCGGCGCAAAATCTTTTGCTCTGGGTGGTCCTTCGGCGCGGTGGCGCGCGCCATGTGGGAATTCTTATCAATGACGGGCAAGCCATACTCATCCGTAGCCTTAAAGTCCGCCTCATCGAATTCCTTATCACCCGTAAGCGGTGCCCCATTTTCCAGTTTGCGGCCCACCGCATTTTCGCGGGAAGGCCGATCCAGCTTTTCCCAGGTGTCGAGGTTCATGCGGATGCGGCGCACCACCATGGCCGTACCGCCCTGCTGCCACTTTGGTCCGTCCTCGATCCAGACCTGGTCGGCGAATTCTTCATCGCCGTGCGGGTTAACGGTGCCATCTTTTTGGCCAAACATATTGCGCGCGGTTTCGCCCTTTTCGTGGCTGCCGTAGGCGTTGATAAATCCCTGCTGCAGCCAGCTAACTTCGGCATAGTGCTCACCTGAGCGCACCATGTGCCGCAGGGCGTAGGTATTCATCAGGGGGTCATCGCTGCAGATTTGCAGGACGATGTCAGTCTGGCCCCACTTTTCTTCTAATTGGTCGCGGGAATAGGCGCGGACATCGCCAAGCCACTCCGGTTTATCCACGCCCAGCAGCGAGAAAATGCTCTCACCCAGCCCACACGTGATGGTGAGGTTCGCCGGCTGGCGCACCATTTCCGGCTCCAAAGTCCCCAACGGGGGCTGGCCCGTACACAGCGCCCGCGCATCCTCGGTCCACAACTTCATCAGGCGGGCAAAGCCCTGCTTGCCGATGTCCCCTTTGAGATCAAAGCCCACCAAGTTCAGGTGTGCTTGCTCCGGCGTGTCAATGCCGGCCTGGTGTGGGCCGTCGAAAGCTACGGTGGCATCGGCAAGCGGAGTGTTCTCCTCCGCTTCAGCGTTTGATGTTGATCTATCCGAGTTGCACCCCACCAGCGCAAAGGCACTGGTAGACACTGCAGCGCCGGTGAGAAATCCCCTTCTGCTGAATCCCGTCATGACTAGTGCTTGTGATTTTCTTTCTCGTCGTCCTTGCCGGAGTGATCGTGGCCCGCGTGGTCGCGATCCATGCCTTCCATGTCGCCGTAGTCCTCGTCGCCAGCGCCCATGGTGCGGGCCTGGATGGTGCCCAGGTCAAGCTCATCGCCGCCAGACAAGGTCACCGTGAGCTCGAGGGAATCGCCAGGCATGATTCCTTCCTTCATGCCCATCAACATGAAGTGATCGCCACCTGGCGCAAGCTCGTGGCTCTCGCCAGCCTTGATGACCAAGGGACTGGACTTTTCGCGCATCTGGCCATCGACGGTCTCGTGAATCTGGTTCATCTCTGCGTCCAGGTTCGTGGAGAACCCAGTGATCTCGATGTCTTCATCCGAGTGGTTGACCAAGGTGCCGAAGATGGCGGTCATATCCTTGTCTTCGCTCGCGCGTACAACAGCATCCTCGAAGGTCAGGTCCTTATCCGCTGCCGCGGTGGATTCGCTGGTTTTTGCAGTGGAAGAAGCAGCCGAAGTCGACTCTGAGTTATTGGAATCGCTCTCATTATCCGGAGAGCAACCAGCAAGAACCAGGGCGCTGAGGGAAACGCTGGCAATCAGGCGGGAAATTTTCTTAGTCATTATTTGTGACCTTTCGAGTCGTTTCGACGAGTTTTAGCAATCAACAAAGCCAGAACGGCCGCTATGGCCAGCACACCACCCACGCCCAAAATGATTTTCACCGAGGTGGGCATATCGCTCGAAGAATCTGCAGCTCCATCTGCATCTGCAGCGTCGGTGGAAGAAGCATCATCGCTATCCTCACCTTTCACCGTAAATGAGACCCCACCGCGCGTGGCGTGTCCATCCGAGGAGGTGATGTTGTAGCCCACCTGGTAGTTTCCTGGCCCGGGATCGACATCATCTGGAGTCGTGATCGTGAGATCGCGGTCATCTAGCTCCGGCTCCTGGCTAAAGATCTGTTCGCCAGTGTCCTTATTGGTCACCGCAAAGGTGTTGAACTGATCCTTTGGGATGCCGGAAAACTCCAGGGTGATTTCCTCAGGAAACTCCTCGAGCTGGTCGCCCTCCTTTACGGTTCCGCCCACGACGGAATCGTGCGCCAGTGCTACAGGTGCGGATCCGCCCGCGATAAGTGCGGTAGCTCCCACCGCAACTGCCGTGCGACGCAACCAAGGTACGCGATGGCTCATTTTCAGCTCCTTCAGTTCTGAATTTTGCGTATGCATGCAAAGACATCCTATCCCCAACGAACATCTTGGTGACATTCGTGGTCATCAGGGTATCTCTATCAATAGTCGGTAACCGTATCTTCATAGTTCCGCATCGAAGCGAAAAAGTCTGCGATCTCCATCACTTCAAAAGTGTGGGGTGTGGCGGATACAAAAAAGCCGCCTTGGTGACAAGGCGGCTTGAGTGGAGCGGATGACGAGACTCGAACTCGCGACCCTCACCTTGGCAAGGTGATGCGCTACCAACTGCGCTACATCCGC
>NZ_JBEHGF010000018.1:0-48220 GCF_040225725.1 Corynebacterium sp. KPL4015
TTCGTACTCTCAAAGAAAACTACTCCCCACTAGTCGGTAACTGATTTCTCAGTCCAACTAATGGGGAGCAGTTCATCTTCTTGGCTTCGGTGGGCTTGTCCTCCGGCGAGGCCTTTGTCTCCACCGCCTTTTCCTGGATGGGTCTGAAATCCATGGTGCTGGCTGCGATCATCGCCGTTATTATCATCGGGATTTTCGCGGTGGCCAGCCGTTTTATGGGGCAATCCGAAACCCGCACCTCAGGCGGCATTTCCGGGCTTTTTGGCCAGCCCGCGGTGGTCAATTACGCCACGGGTGCCAGCTCGGATTCGCGCATCCTTACCGGCTATACCTCCACCATCGTGGTGGCGCAGTTCATGAAGATCGTGGTCATCCCGGTCATGCTGCTCTGACGGGGCAGCCGCTCTATTAATCCGCGACCAAGGTCTCCATGGTCAGCTCTGGGTGTTCCTTTTCAATGAAGGCGAGCTTCCACTTATCGCCAAATAGGGCGATGAGCTCGCCGTCTTGGCGGGTGAAGATCTCCACGCCGCGCTGGCGGCCGAGTTCCGGTGCGGATTCGGCATCGGTGCGCCGCGCCACGGAGTAGGGGATGGGCTCGGTGACGGTTTCGACGTTGTATTCGAATTCCATGCGGGCCTGCATGACCTCGAACTGCATGGGGCCGACCGCCGCCATGACCGGGGAAGCATCACCGCGCGCATCGTTGCGCAGGACCTGCACTACGCCTTCGGCCGAGAGCTGTTCCAAGCCCTTGCGGAAGGCCTTGTACTTGCCCAGCGATTTCGCGCGCAAGATGCGGAAGGCCTCCGGGGCGAATTGGGGCATGGGCTTGAACTGCACCTTTTTGCCGGAATAGATGGTGTCACCGGGTGCTAGCGAGCCCGCGTTGACGAGGCCCACGATATCGCCTGGGTAAGCGGTATCCACGGTATCGCGGGTGCGGCCAAAGACCGTCAGCGCATACTTGGTGGAAAAACTGCGGCCGGATTGGGCGTGGTTGACCTGCATTCCGCGCTCGAATTCGCCGGAGACCACGCGCATAAACGCCAAGTTGTCGCGGTGTTTTTGGTCCATGCCCGCCTGCACCTTGAAGACGACGCCGGAGAAGTCATCGGCTACCTCGCGGACCTCATCGATAGCGCTGGTGGCTGCCTCCACGGCCTTGGGATCGGATTCGCGGGAATGCGGCGCTGGGGCGATGGCACACAAGGTATCCAGGATCTGGTGGACACCGAAGTTCAGCATTGCCGAGGCGAAGATGAGCGGGGAGGTCACGCACTGCTCAAAAAGTTCTTGATCGTGCAGGGCGCCATCGGCAGCAAGCAGCTCGGCTTCCTCTACCGCGGTTTCCCACACATCCTCTTCCTTTTCTTCAGCGGCCGCAGGATTGTAGTGCTCTTCCGGCGCGATGGTGGAACCACCGGCGGTGCGGATGAAGTGGATGTAGTTATCGGCCTCGCCGTCATCATTGATGTGGGCCAGGCCGCGGAAATCGCCCGCGATGCCCACCGGCCAGTACAGCGGGGTGGGCTGCAACTGGATTTCGTTTACGATTTCATCAACGAGCTCGAGTGGCTCGCGGCCCACGCGGTCCCACTTGTTGATCACTGTGACGATGGGCAGCCCGCGCGCCTTACAAACGCGGAAGAGCTTGAGGGTTTGTGGCTCGAGGCCCTTGGCGGCATCGATAAGCATCACTGCGGCATCTACCGCGGTGAGCACGCGGTAGGTATCCTCCGAAAAGTCCGCGTGACCTGGGGTATCAACCAGGTTGATCATATAAGGCTCGCCCTCGTGTCCCTCCGGGGCGTATTCAAACTGCAGCGCGGACGAGGCGACGGAGATGCCGCGGTTTTTCTCCATGTCCATCCAGTCAGACACGGTGGACTTGCGGTTGCCCTTGCCGTGGACCGCGCCGGCCTCATTAATCACGTGCGCATGCAGCGCCAGCGCCTCCGTCAGCGTGGACTTACCGGCATCCGGGTGGGCGATAACGGCGAACGTGCGGCGGCGCGAGGCCTCAAAAGCGACAGAACTCATGCGCCATAGTCTAGTGGTTTCCCGCTACCACTCCACATTGAGGCGGCGGCCCAGATCCTCAAAGACGCGGTGTGCCACAGAGGTATTCTTCGCAATCGGGCGCTGCACGCCCAGCGTGCGTTTATTATTGTAGTATTCCCCGGACTGAAAATGGATGCCCTCGGTGCCGGTGAGGAAGTAGGCCAAGTTCTCGCCGCCGGCCTCTGCGGTGCCAAAGGCCTTGCCGATGACCCCGGAGTACAACTTGCCGGTCAGCCCCTTAGAGGACTTGCCAAACTCGGTGGCTAAAACGCCTGGGTGAAAGGACACCGCGTTGATGCCGTGGGCATCGATAAAGCGGGCGAGCAAGATATCCGCTAGCTTGGCATTGCCGTATGCGCGCTCTGGGCTGAAATGCTCCAGCGTATTGGGATCCGCCGGATCGAAATTTGAGATCAGCATATTGGCCAACGACGCCGTATTGACCACGGTGGCGCTACTATCGCGCAGCTTTTCTTGCAACAGAGATGTCAAAAGGAAAGGTGCGACGACATTGACCTGCCACGTGCGCTCGAACCCATCAGCGGTCATGGTAGGGCCATCGAAGATGCCGCCGGCATTATTGCCCAAGGCATCGATGCGCTCTAGTTGTTGCAGGTCATCAGCCAGTTGGCGGACCTCAGCAAGCGATTCGAAATCGGCGAGGAAATACTGCCCGTCCACTTCCTGTGCAACGGCCTTGGTCTTGTCCGGATTGCGGCCGATGATGACGAGGTTATCCTGCGGGCGGGTGCGGTGAATCTGCCGGGCGGCTGCGGCACCAATGCCTGACGATGCCCCGGTGATCACGATGGTCCTAGCAGCGGAGTACGGCGAAGTCATAGGCTAGATTCTAGCTATGGACGCGACATCCGTCCGCGACATTCGTTCGTGATATTTGTCCGCGGCGTCGCGCCGCACAGTTCCGCGTGGGGCTGGACAGGTCTATACTTCCGGCTTGTGAAGCGCCTGCTTTTTCTGCGGCAATGGGGACCAGCGCGGCTAACCGCCACCGGGTTTCTACTGCTCATCCTGATAGGAACGGTTTTGTTATTGCTGCCGTTCGCCGAGGCGGGAGATTCCCGCGCCTCGTTTTTATCCGCCCTCTTTACCGCGACCTCCGCGGTCTCGTTGACCGGGCTGGTCGTGGTTGATACCGGCAGTTTCTGGAGTCCAGCCGGGCAAGTGGTCATCTTGGCCCTTATCCAACTGGGCGGTTTGGGGATTATGTCGCTGGCCTCGCTATCCGGCCTGCTTTTAACCGGCCGGATTAGCTTTAAGGCGCGCAAGACCGGCGCCTATGAAAGCCGGCCCATCCTCGCCGGTGGCATCCGCCGCACCCTGATTTTTACCTTCGCCTTTACCGCGGTGGTAGAAAGCATTATCGCTGTGGCGGTCACCGCGCGCCTGATGGTGGGCTACGGGCATTCCTTCCCGCGGGCGTTATGGGAGGGCATCTTTCATGCCATTTCGGCGTTCAATAACGCTGGGTTTAGCACCAATAGCGATAACCTCGTGCCGTTTGTGGGCGATGCCTGGATACTAATGCCGCTGGCCGGAGCGGTCATTGGCGGCGGGCTGGGTTTTCCAGTCTGGGCGGAATTGATGCGCCACCTGCGGCGCGGGTCGGAGGCGATGCGTCGCATCTCTATTACCGCGCGGATGACGCTGGCGGCAACCGGCGTGCTCATTGTGGCCGGCACGATATTTTTTGCCTTGACGGAGTGGAATGGCGTACTGGCACCGATGGCGTGGGGCGACAAGCTCCTCAACTCGTTCTTTACCAGCGTATCCCCGCGCACGGCCGGTTTTAATACCTTTGACTACGGCGAGGTCCACCCGGTGACGCTCATGGGCACCGATATCTTGATGTTTATCGGCGGCGGCTCGGCCGGTACCGCCGGCGGCATCAAGGTCACCACCGCGTGCGTACTATTGGCCGCCATGGCCGCTGAGTTCTTGGGCAAGGAAAAGACCTCCATCTACCACCGCAGCCTTCCCCATAGTGTGACCCGACAGGCGCTAGCATTGAGCTTTGCTGGCGTGCTGGTGGTGACCCTGGGCGTGGCGGCACTGCGCTTTTTCGACCCGCAATTTAGCGGTGATCAGGTCTCCTTTGAGGTCATGTCCGCCTTTGCCACCGTGGGCCTATCCACCGGGATTACCGCCAGCTTGTCCGCACCCTCACAAATCGTGCTGTGTTTCATCATGTACCTGGGCCGCGTTGGTCCAACCACCCTGGTAGCAGCGTTGGCGGCCAAGAACCTCAGTCGCCGCTATAGCTACCCCGAAGAAAGGCCCTTCATTGGCTAGCATTTTTAAGGCGTTGGGCCACTCCCGCGCCACCCTCGACATTGCCCCTGTCGTCGTCATTGGCTTGGGGCGGTTTGGTTGCTCCCTGGCTAGCGAGCTCATGGGCCATGGGGTAGAGGTCCTTGGAATCGACTCCGATGAAAAGATCGTGCGCGAACGAGCGCCGCACTTAACCGAGGCCATTTCGGCCGATACCACCGATCCGGCGGCGCTGCGCCAGCTGGGCATCGACGAGGTGGAGCGGGTCATCGTGGGCATCGGCTCGCACCTGGAGGCGTCCATCCTCACTGTCTCCAACCTGGTGGAGCTGGGGGTCAAAGATATTTGGGCCAAGGCTAATTCGGAGGCCCACGAACGCATCCTGCGCCAGATTGGCGCCCACCACGTCATCCGCCCCGAGCGCGATACCGGCCGTCGCGTAGCCTACCTCTTGGGCGGGCGCTTCCGCGACTTTGCTGAGATCGCCCCGTACTACGGCGTGACCCAGATGGCCGCGCCCTCCTCGGTCACGGGCCGCCCGCTCGATTTGGGCGAGGTTTGGCGCACCCACCACGTGCAGTTGGTGTCGGTCTGCCAGGCGGAGGGTGCTTGGGCCCCGCTTGCCGATGCCACCCAGCTCGCCCCCACCGACTTCATCGTCGCCGCCGGCAGCCCACAGGCGCTGGAGAAATTTTCCCAGTCCTAGCGCGAATGAATGCGGTTTTGCGCTTGTACGAGCCCGTGCGTGGCGATGAGCCGGGCGGCTTCGGCGGCGGACGCAATGGCGGTATCGAAGCCGGGGCCGGCATCGACAGGCGCTAAGACATAATCCGGAATCGACGAACCCTTCGGCGGGCGCGCAATGCCAATGCGCACGCGCACATAATCCCGCGTGCCCAGGTTGTGCGTCAGCGATTTCAGCCCGTTGTGCCCATTTTCATTGCCGCCTTGCTTTAGTCGAATTTTATTGGCAGGCAGATCTAGTTCATCGTGAATGACGATGATGTGGTCCGCCGCAATTCCCAAAGCTTGCGCCAGCGGGGCAATCGGATCACCGGAGAGATTCATAAACGTTGTCGTGCGCACCGCCAGGACGCGGGTATCGCCCCAGCGCAGCGGGGCTACCTCGAGGTCCATCCCGCGCACCGGCTCGAGCACGTCGCCGCCTTGGGCCAGCACATCGTCCACGGCCATGTATCCCACGTTATGGCGCGTGGCGGCGTATTTCGCCCCGGGGTTGCCCAGGCCAATGATGAGCCAGTCTGCTTCTAACTCGGCCGGACCCTGCCCCTGCTGCGCTTGCGGGGGCCCGCCGAAAAACCGGGCAATAAAATCTTTCAAAGCTGCCACGAATGCGCCTTTCTAGCTCGGTACAGTAGTTTCCTATGAGCCAGGTTATTCAATCTTTGCGCCGAACCGTAATACCAGCGCCCATGGCGGGCGGGCCTACCACCGTGGATCTGGTGCGCGCTGCGCATCAGGCCGGCTCCTTTGGCACCTTGGGGCTTGGGTCTGCCAGCGTGGATTCTGCCCGCAGCCAGATTGATGCCTGCGCCGGCATCCCCTTTGGGGTGAACCTGTTTTGCCCGCAGGATCCGTTAACTCCTGAGCAGTTGGCCGCCGCCGCGGAACTGGCCGCGGCCGAAGATGCCTCGCTACCGGATCCCGATTATTCCTTTGGCTTCCACGACAAGCTCGAGCTGGCGCTGCAGGGCGGCGCGCGCGTCGTGTGGTCCATGTTCGGCACCTTTGACTCTGAGCAGCTTGCCCGCATCCACGCCGCGGGTGCCGAGGCTTGGACCACCGTCACCACGCCAGGCGAGGCCCGCGCCGCCGCCAAGCTGGGAGTGGATGCGCTGTGCGTACAGGGCCCTTATGCCGGCGGGCACCGCGGCACGTGGGACCGCACCGCGCTTCCAGACGATCGACCCCTGCCAGATCTCATCGCCGCAGTCCACGAAGCCGTCCACGCCGTCGCACCGAGCATCCCGCTGATTGCCGCAGGTGGGCTGCGCACGGCAGTAGAGGCAACCCAGGTATTAAGCCTGCCCGGCGTGGCCGCCGCATCGTGCGGCTCTGCCTTCTTGCTGAGTAAAGAAGCCGGAACCAGTGACTACAACCGTAAGCTTCTCCGGCGCGGCGGGGCCACCGTATCCACCCGCGCCTTTTCCGGACGCCATGCCCGCGGCCTGGAGACTGACTACACCCGCACTCACCCCGATTTACCCCCGGTATATCCCATGCTTAATTCCGTGCTCAAGGAACGCCGAGCGCAGCACGATGACGCCGTAGCCTACTGCCTCGTAGGTGAGCCGGCTGCCAAAATCCGCGGGGGTAGTGTCGCAGACATTCTGGACTCCCTATGCCAAAACAAACACTAAGACACGCTAAAATTTGGGGCGAAGATTTCTAGCCACCCCCGAAATAGAAATGGATGGAGCCTCGTGACTGCGAACGCACATATTGGACATGATGACTGGAACGAGCGCCTCGAATTGGCGCAACAGATGATTCCCCTCATCCACCAACTGCACCGCAATAACAACGTCGTCGCCACCATCTTCGGCCGCCCGCTGGTTGGGCAGACCGATATCGACATCATCAAGTCCCACCGCTACGGACGCCGCATTGCCCAGCGCCAGCTCTCCACGGCAGAAACCCTGCCCATCCTGTCCGAACTTGCGGATATGAACCTAAGCTCCGCATCCATCGACGTCGGACGCCTCCTACTGGGCTTTGAAGAGTCGGGCGAAGATGACCTGCGCCGCTACCTCGAAGATGAACTCACGGAAATCGTCGGTGCCGGCGAAGACATCGACCCAACCGATGTCGTGCTCTACGGCTTTGGCCGCATCGGCCGCCTCCTTGCCCGCATCCTCGTCGCCCGCGAAGCCGCTTACGGCGGCGTGCGCCTGCGCGCGATCGTGGTGCGCAATAAGGGCGAAGGGGACATCATCAAGCGCGCCAGCCTCCTGCGCCGCGATTCCGTCCACGGTGCCTTCAACGGCACCATCAGCGTGGATGAGGAAGAACAGGTTATCTGGGCCAATGGTACGAAGATCCAGATGATCTACGCCAACGACCCAGCCACGATCGATTACACCGAATACGGCATCAACAACGCCGTGCTGGTAGATAACACCGGTGTTTGGCGCGATAAGGAAGGCCTGTCCCAGCACCTTAAGGCCAAGGGAGTGGCCCGCGTGCTGCTGACCGCACCGGGCAAGGGAGATATTAAAAACATCGTCTTTGGCATCAATGATTCCGCCATTACCGATGACGATAAGATCCTCTCCGCCGCATCGTGCACCACCAACGGCATCACCCCGGTGCTCAAGGTCATCAATGACCGCTACGGCGTGGCGCACGGCCACGTGGAAACCGCGCACTCGTTTACCAATGACCAAAACCTCATTGATAACTACCACAAGGGCGAGCGCCGCGGCCGCGCCGCTGGCCTGAACATGGTGCTTGCCGCCACCGGTGCTGCCAAGGCCGTGGCCAAGGCCCTGCCTGAGTTCGAAGGCAAGCTGACCGGTAACGCCATCCGCGTTCCCACCCCGGACGTGTCCATGGCGGTGCTTAACCTGGAGCTGGAGCAAGAAGTCGACCGTGATGAGGTCAATGACTTCCTGCGCAATGTCTCCCTGCATTCGGATCTGCGCCAGCAGATTTCCTACATTGCCTCCCCAGAGGTCGTCTCTAGTGACTTCGTGGGCAATACCAATGCCGGCATCGTTGATGGCATCGCCACCATTGCCTCCGGCAAGCACTTGGTGCTCTACGTCTGGTACGACAACGAGTTCGGTTACTCCAACCAGGTCGTTCGCATCGCTGAGGAGATTGCCGGTGCTCGCCCGCGTGTTTACCCGAAGCGCAAGCACATCGACGAGCTCTAAGTCGGCGGTCCTGGGCTTGAGCTGTTGAACCCTCGAACGCCCTCTTCCCCCTCCTAAATCACGGGGGTGAGGCGATGGGGAGGGCAGGGGAGGGGGACGGAGCTTTCGGTGCGGGAGGCCGCTATCGCCTACCGCTGGTGGACCTGGTTCTGCGCGGCCCCGGGCGCTGTTGGGCCGAGGGGTCGGCCGCCACTCGGTCCCGATTCGCGTGGGGGTCCCTATGTGGATTGTCAATAGTCAGGCGAGACTTTCACGTACATCGTATGGGGGTAGCCATGACTGATCGCCGGGCCGCATCGTGCGGGCCGGCGGTGATCAGCGCAGCGGCCTACGCAGCCGTGGCGATGGTTCTAGCAGGGATTTCTCGGAAGAACTCACACCGAGTCAACAGGGCATAGATGACGTTGCAGCGGCTCCGGGCAAGCCACATCACCGCGGCATTGTGTTTCTGTCCTTCAGCCCGTTTACGCAGGTAGTAGTCGCGCGATGCGGGATGGCAGTTCGACGCGATCCACGCCGATCGAAACATCGCGTTTTTCAACTGTTTATTGTCGGCCTTGGTGGGAAACTCGCCGCGGGCCGACGTACCCGACTGCCGGGTGGTCGGCGCGATGCCGGCGTAAGCGGCCAAGTGCGCGGCGTCGGCGAAGTCCTGGCAATCGCCGATGGACAACAAGATGCTAGAGGCGGTCTCGATGCCTACGCCGGGCATCGACATCAAGACCTGGGTAAGAGAGAACGATTCGAGCATCTCCTCGACTTGTCCGGCGATCGTGTCGCGCTGTGCTAGAAGCGCTTTGATGTTCGCCGCCAGCTGGGGAATGACCAATTCTGCTGCCGCAGTGCCGGGTACCGTGACAGTTTGCTCGGCAAGGGCGGCGAAAATTGCGTCAACCAGGGAAGCAGGATCCTTCTTGGCGCGGTTGCGCATCCACTTCAGGACCCGGCCTCGACCTGCGGCGGCCAGTTTTGTCGGACCTTCGTAGTGGATGAGCGAGTCCAGCACCAGCGTGCGCGAGAGAATCTCGCCTGCAAAGACGCGCTCGAGTGCGGGGTGAATCTGTGTGAGCACGCTGCGAAGGCGGTTTTTCGTTCGGGTGGCGTCTTTGGCGATGTCATCGTGGAATCCGGCGAGCATCTTCAGCGCTGCTAGTGTCTCGTCGTCGCGGTCGACTGCCCGCAGTGTGTGCGGCATGGTGCGGGCGGTGTCGGCGATGATGAATGCATTCCGGCGGCGGTTTTTGATCGTCCAGGGTAGAGATCGGCTGCTTTTCGCATGGCTAGGTCGGGGAGGTCTCCGACCGTGCAACCGCAGTCGCGGGCCACGGCGATGGGCAGGGCGCCGATCGTGTTGGGTTGATCGATGACCATGAGAACGCTGCCGTGGGCTTGCATGGACGCGAAGATTTCGCGCCGTGCGGCTTCGTCTTGGGGCAGTGGTTTGTCGTAAATTCTCTCGCCGGTGTTGGTCAGCGCGCAGGCATGGTGGCCGGTTTTGCCGACGTCGAGGCCGATGATGATTTCGGGTGTTGTGGACGGTTCCATGGTGGTGTCCTTCTGTTGCGGCTGGTCGCCGGTGTCTTGGACATCCGTTGCAGGCACCCACGTTACGACGAGACCTCTGTTTGGTCCGTGTCCCTATTAGCTGTCAGCGGTTGTCCCCGGTGTCCGGTGGCAACACCCCCGGATTATGGAAATGTTCACGCAGATAAGCCATACCGGGCCCGGTGACCGCGCCCCGTGAGGGGCACCATCACGGTAACGGGGGTGAGGGGGTAAGGTCAGTAAATTGAGCCTTGCGTAATGCGATAAGCATTGCCTAACCTAATACTGGTTCAGGTGGTGTTCCCGATCGGGAATCGGCAACGGAAGCGAGGCGGCGACGATGAACGGAAAACGTGGATCGACCGGAGAACCCCTCTCCGGAGGGGGAGCCGGGGACGCGGTGGCGTCGCAGACGGATGACGGGCGGTTGGTGCACGTCGCACCGGTCGCAGCGGGTGGCCGACCATCCACCCGCGACATGCTCGTCGCCGCCGCGATTGGCGTCGCGGGGTCTCTCATCATCGTGCCCCTGACTTACCTGCAGGTGTTTGCCGGCATCGCCCACGTTTATCTCGTCGCGGCGACGCTCGGGTTGTGGTTCCTGCAGTGCGTTGTTCCCCTCATCGTCGTCCGCAAGCCTGGCGCGAGCCTCATCGCATGCCTTGCCATGGGCGTCGTGTCCGCGGCGACCACCCCATTCGGCGTCGCCGCAATCGGGGCGCTGATTGTGGAAGGATTGCTCATCGAGCTTCCGTTCATGGTCACCCTGTACCGGCGGTGGACGCGTCCCCAGTTCGTGGCATCGGCGATGTTGTTTTCCGCGCTGATGGGAACGATGGCCCCGCGCGCAGTCGGCGTCGACTCGCTGACCACGCCCATGGCCCTGATCAGCTTCGCCGTAGCCTTGGCATCGAGCCTGGTGTTTTTGGTCCTGGGCTTTGCCGTCGCAAAGGGGCTTCGCAGCCGCGGGGTCACCCGGTGACCGCCGGAGCACCCGCGTGCGCCGGTGCGACACGCGGGACGGCCCCGGCCCGGTTACGGGTTAGTGGCGCGGGCGTGCGGCATGCCGATGGGCGATGGGCACCCGACATGGTGGATCTCTCCTTCGATTTCGGCACGATCAACGCCATCACGGGACCCGTGGGATGCGGAAAGACGAGCCTGGCCCACCTTATCGCTGGACTGATCCCCTCGCACATCCCCATCGACCATGCCGGATTCGTGCACATCGTCGATGCCGACGGCACCGAACGCCCCGTGGACGGGGACCGGGTCACCTTCGTCGGGCAAGACCCGGCGACGCAGGTGCTCACGCTCCGAGTCGTCGATGACGTGTCCATGGCCCTCGAGTTTTCCCTCGTGGAAGCCGGCATCGTCGCCAAGCGATCAGCCGAGGCCCTATCGGAGCTCGGGCTGTCAGAGCTCGCGGAGAAGGATCCGTGGGCTTTGTCGGGTGGGCAACGCCAGCGGATGGCCATCGCCGGTGCGGTGGCCAGGGCGCCGGAGGTCATGATCTTCGACGAGCCCGCGGCCCACGTCGACGAGGACGGTCGCCGGTCGCTGTTCGCCGCCATCCGTGATTTGCGGGCCCCGGGTCGCGTCATCCTGCTCATCGAGCACGACCTCCGCCCGTTCGACGGGTGGGTCGACACGGTGACAATCCTCGATGCGGACGGGAGCGTCGCCGCGCACGGAGCGCCGGAGGGCATCGCGGTGAAGGGCATTGCGACGTCGGCCGCGACCGCCGGAGCGCCGGACGCCAGTACGCCGGGCACGGGGGCACCGGACCGTCTCAGTCCGGACCGGCGGCGAAGGCCCCGGGGAGCCGGGGATGGCGCCGATCCGGAATCGGAGGCGGACGCCGTTCCACTGCTGGCCTTGACCGGAGCCCATGTGGCCCGGGGCAGGGAGCGGATCCTGAACGGGGCCGATCTGACACTGGAACGGGGCGAGATCCATGCCCTGGTCGGCACCAACGGAGCCGGTAAGTCCACCTTGCTGGCGGTGCTGTCGGGCCAGATGAAGGCGGGAGCGGACCTCCGGATCGACGGCGAGCCAGCCCGGCGCGCCCCCGACGCCTTCGCGTCGTGGGCGTTCCAGAACCCCGAGCACCAGTTCACCCGCGCGACCGTCGCCGCGGAAATCGACTCCGCGCTGGCCGGCACGGACCCGCACGGGCCACTCGGCGCCGATGAGCTGCGGAAACTGCGGGAAGCCCTGTGCCCCCGGGCACTTGACCCCGTCTCGCCGTTCGTCCTGTCGGGCGGACAGAAAAGACGGTTGGGCATCTTCCTGGCGGTGGCGGCCAATCGCCGTTTGCTGCTTCTCGACGAGCCGTTGGCGCACCTGGATTCGCCGAGCTCGCGCATCGTGCTGGATGCGCTGGCGGAATACGCCGGGGCCGGCGGAACCGTTGTGTTCACGTGCCACGACCGCCGTGTCGCGCGAACGTGGGCGGATCGGGCGAGCATCGTCGCCGAAGGGAAGGTCGCCTGGTCCGGTCCCGCGACCGACGTGCCGGCTGCCCCGGAGTCGTCCCGGCGGGATCGCGCACTGCCCGCGGCCGGCGCACGGACGTCCGGGGACGAAAGCCCCTGGACCGGTGAATCCGACGCTCGGAGGCGCGCGGGGTTGAACGCAATCACGATCGTCGCGGCGGTGATGCTCGTCCTCGTCGCCGGGCTGCTCTCCGGCGGAGACGCCGTTCTCGCGCTGACGGGGGTTGCGTTCCTCGCACTCGCTGCGATCGCGGAACGCGACGTTCGGGCGACGGCGGGGAAGGTCCTCCTCGTCCTGTTGATCGGGGTGTTCTTCGGCCTGCTCGGGTGGCGCTCCGAGTTCTACGGCGGTGGGGATCCGGCGGAGGCCGTCCGCCACGGCATCCATCACGGACTGCTGCTGACGGCCGTGTTCGCGGGGACGGTCCTGGTCTCCGCGTGCATGCGCGTCGAGGAGCTTTTCGACGCCATGGTGCAACGCCTCCGGGTTCCCTACACATGGTGCACCATAGCGATTTCCGGGGTGAGCATCGCGGCGTTCCTGCGCAGCGAAATCCCCCATCTGACATGGGCGATTAGATTGCGCTCGATGCGACCGGGGCAGTCTTTCCGCTCCGGCTTCATTCGCGCGACGACGCCCGCGTGCATCGCCTTTCCCTTGTTCGTCAGCGCCGTGCGCTGCGCCGAAAAGCTGTCCCTGACCCTGGCGATGCGCAACTTCGGCCGTCATCCGCGGCGCACCTTCCGCACCGATCACCCCTGGCGAGTGCGTGACGGGTTCGCGGCCGCAGCGTCCGCCGCGGCCTTCGTCGCCGCCCTGGTGTCCGCAGTGACTTGACGGGCACCCGGAACCGGCGGGTCCCGGGCCCGCGAGCGTTTCCGAGCTTGTGCGGAGACGCGCCCCACCCAGTTGCTTCACCCTTTCAACCCTTCAGACACATCCTCCGGGTCACGCCATGCGGGCCCGGTCCGCCCGGCACCGGCATGGCGCCGACAACCGAAAGAGGTACCAATGAACACGATCCGGACCATCAGCGACGTGCTTCGGGACAAGGCCGATGAGACGAAAAAGGGGATCACCTTCGTCGAGAATCGGCGGGACGTCTTCGTCCCGTATGGCCGGGTCCACGCGGAGGCGGTGGCGGCTGCGACTCGGTTGGCTGAAGCCGGCATCGGCCCCGGCGATCGCGTGATCTTCCAAGTTTCGGAGAACCGCGGGCTCATCCGGGCGTTCTGGGGCTGCGTCTACGCCGGCGCGGTTCCGGCGCTTGCGCCGCCGGTGTCGGGCCCGGTTGACGTCGACAGGGTGCGGACGCTCTCGGACATGATGCCCGGGGCCCCGATCCTGGTCGACGAACGCAGTCACACGCTGCTCACCGGCGCAAACGGTGCCGTGGTCGTGGGCGAGGACCGGCTGCTCGACGTGTCCATCGTCAATGACGCTGCCGCGGAACCGGGTGCGGCGATGCCGGGTGATGCTGAATCGAACTTCTCTCAGGCGGGGGACGTGGATTCCGGGGATGGCGCCGGGGCGGTCCCCGCGTTCCCGGTGCGAGGTGGGACGGCCGGCGAAGCCCTCATCCAGTTTTCGTCCGGCTCCACGGGATCGCCAAAGGGCGTCATCGTAACCAACGAGTCCGTGCTGAACGGTCTGCGCGCGACGATCCCACGCCACGCGCACCGGTACGAGAACAAGATGCTCACGTGGCTGCCTTTGACCCACAACCTTTCGCTGATCGGTTTCCACGTCTACGCCCTTTTTCGTGGGTACGACCAGGTGTTGCTGCCGGTTTCCGAGGTGGTCGCCGATCCCCCGAGGTGGTTCGAGGCCGTGACCAGGCACCGGCCGACGGTGACAGTGTGCCCGAACTTCGCGTTCAAGCATTTCCTGCGCCATCTCGAGCGCCGGCCCCTCGGGGATGACCACGGTTACGACTTCTCCAACGTTCAGAAGCTGATGAGCGGTTCTGAACCCATCGACGCTCCATTGGCCCGGAAGTTCCTCGCGGCGATGTCCGCCATGGGCCTCCGGGAGGATGCCCTGACCTCCGCCTACGGAATGTCCGAAGCTTGCCTCCTGGTTACGACCCGGGACATCTACTCGGGTCTGTCCACGGTGCGACTTGACCGGACGGGCATCGCCACGGGGCAGCGTTTCGAGGACATCGAGAGCGAGTCCGGAGCTGAGTTCGTCGCCTTGGGCAAGGCCGTCCCGGGGATCTCGTTGACCATCCGCGATGACGGGGGCGGGGTCCTCGGCGACGGCACCGTCGGTGAAATCCACATCGCCGGCGCTCCGATGACCCGAGCCGCGATCACAGCAGAGGGGATCGTGGAGCACGAGCTCACCGATGACGGGGCGTTCGCAACGGGGGACATGGGCATTCTCCGCGACGGCGAGTTGTTCGTCCTCGGCCGGAAGAAGGACATCATCTTCGTCAACGGCCGGAACTACTATTCGGCTGATTTGGAAGCCGTGCTGGAGAATGCGCTTGACCGCGATGTTGCCGTTCTCGGCCGGAGCAACCCAGCCACGGGCGAAGAGGAGATCGCCGTGTTCTTGGCCAGGCGGACCCCGACCGATCGTAAGGCCGACGATGCGACCGGTGCCGGGCGATCGGACGGGGATGAACCTCCGATCTCTGAACAGGCGGTGGCCCGGTCCGCGACGACCGAACTGATGCGCGTCGCCGGGGTGCCCGTCTCCCGGGTTCTGTGGGTCGACGAGCTGCCCGTCGCGTCGAACGGCAAGAAGCTCCGCCGCAAGCTCGAGGCTTTGCTCTGAGGAGATGACGATGACCAATGAAACGATCGCGCCGGCCGTCGCATCTACCGCCGTGGGAGGAGCTCGCACCGGGGACCGAGTCGCCCCCGAACGGCTGTCGGAGTCCATCGCCGACGCCATCGGCGTGCACCTGGATTCGGCGGACGTGAAACTCCGCGACCACATCCCGAACTCCCTGACTTTCCTCCAGATGCTGCTGGCGCTGGAGGACGAGTACGGGGTGACCATCGATTACGCGGCGATGGACCCCGGGGTCACGGTCGCTGATTTGGCGGCCGTCATCGACGCCGCCCGGGGTGGCGCTGATGCCGGATCTGCCGCAGGCGCCGCTGCCGGGGCCGACCCCGCTGTAGCGACGGGTGAGTCGGATGACGGCTGTGCCGGCAAAAATGGGGCCGGTCCCGCGGATGCGGTCCCGCTCAATCCAATTCAGACCGCCTACCTGCTCGGCGCGGACGAGGACATCGAGCTTGGCGGCCAAGCGACGTACATTTACGCGGAATCCCGACACGACTATTCGTTGCCGCAGGTGGCGGAGGCCGTGCGGGTGGTCTTCGGGCGTCACGACGTACTGTTCCATCGGCTCGACGTCGATGCCGGGGTCTTGAGCCCGACCGGCGCGTGCCTCGCCACCGTCGAGGTAGTCGGGTCCGGCGACGATGTCGACGCGGCGGTGGGGGAGATCCGTCGGGACATGCGAACCGCGGCGCGATCGTCGAACGAGGACGGTCCCATGGTCGCCGCGAGGCTGCTCGCAGATGCGGGCGGGTGCAGGATGTTCATCTACTTCAACATGATCGTCATGGATGCGGGTTCGGTGTACCTGTTCTTCGACGAGCTCGAATCTCTGCTGGCCGGGGAGCCGCCGGCTCCGGCTTCCAAATATGGGGATGCCCTGGCGGCAATCTCTGCGCGCCGGCGCGAAGGGAAACGGGCCGAGGACCTCGCCTATTGGGAGAAGAAGGCCGCAGATCTGCCGCGGCGCCCGGAGTTCCCGGCGGCCGTGAGGGGTGACGACGATTGGTCGACCCGGCGCTTGGGCACGGTGCTCGACGCGGAGATCACCGCCAAGCTCGGCGAACGGGCCCGCCGCATTGGAGTTACCCTGTCGTCGCTGGTAATGGCCGTCAACGCCGCCGTCGTCTGCAGGTGGCTGCCCGAATCGGCGTTGACGGTCAACGTGACTGTCAGCGAACGCAGCGGCCTCGCCGCGGGCACGAGGGTGATGGGAGATTTCACTTCATCGATGCTCATCGGCGTCGACGCCGGGAGAGCTGCGACCATCGACGGGTTGGCGGAGGCGATCGACCTGGACATCCGTGAAGGGCTGTCCCACCGCGGCGTTTCCGGTGTGGAGGTGCTACAGCGATTCCTCCGGGACGCGGCCAATCAGACCCAGGCCACTGCTCCGGTGGTGTTCACCAGCTACCTCGGCGGCGAGCGGGGCAGCGGGCGCAGCCCGGTCATCGAACGCATCTACACGCAAACCGCGCAGGTGTGCCTCGACATCCAAGTGATGCCGGCATCGGGCGGGATGACGTTGTCGTGGGACGTGGTCGACGATTACTTCCCTGCGGCAGATGCGATGTTCGGGGTCGTTGCGGAGGCCCTGGACGTGGTGGCGGAGGGGGGAGAGGCTCTGCCCATCCGTCATGCGGAGACGGAGGGGGCCGTCGCCCGCTACAACGACGCTGCGGGCCCGATCCACGATGACACCCTGGTTTCGCTTGTCGAAGCCGCATACGCGGCGACTCCGGACGCGCCGGCCGTGCGCCTCGCCGCCCGGGACATCTCGTACACCTACGCCGAGGTCTGGGCCCGGGCCGGACGCATCGCCCGCCATCTCTCAGATTCCGGCGTCGGGGCGGGGGACGCGGTGATCGTGCGCTACACCAAGCATCCCGACGACATCGTTAACATGGTCGGCGCATTGCGTGCGGGAGCCGCATTCGTCCCCGTCGACGCGGGCATGCCGGCCCAGCGACAGGAATACGTCGTGGAAGCCTCAGGTGCGTCGGGCCCGATTCTGGACACCGGCGTGATCGATGAACTGGACCAAAGCGGAGTGGCGGGCGTCGGCAAGCCCGCAGCCGCGGAAGTCTGCGACCGCGCGGGCAGCGCGGGTGCGCACCCTTCGCTTGGCACTGCCCCTGACGACCTTGCCTACGTAATCTTCACCTCGGGGACGACGGGCCGGCCAAAGGGTGTGCGAATCAGTCACCGCAACTGCATCAACACCATCCTCGACGTGAACCGGCGGTATGGGGTCACCTCCGCCGATCGCATCATCGGATTGTCGTCGCTGGGATTCGACCTGTCGGTCTACGACGTGTTCGGGGCGTTCGCGGCAGGCGCGACGGTGACGATGGTCAGAGACGAGCGCGACGCCGATGAAATCCTCGACGTCTTGCGGGAAGAGCGGGTCACGCTGTGGAACTCCGCGCCCGCCCTTTTGGAGCTCGCCCTGGTCCGGGCGGCGGACGACGACGTGTTCCCGGATGTGCGCACCGTATTGCTCAGCGGCGATCGCATCGCAGCGGGGCTTCCGGCGCGCGCCATGGACATGTTCCCGAACGCGTCGATCAATAGCCTCGGCGGTGCGACCGAAGGAAGCATTTGGTCCATCCACTGCCCGCTGCTACGCGACAGCCTGGAAAACCGCATTCCCTACGGGTACCCGCTGGCGAACCAGGGCATCCACGTGCTCGCGCCCGACGGGGTGCATTGCCCCGTCGGCGTGCCGGGGGAAATCCACATCAGCGGTCTCGGCGTCGCGCAGGGGTATGCGGCCGATCCGGAGCGGACCGCTGCCGCCTTCGGGGATGTCCCAGGCATCGGGCGCTGCTACCGAACCGGAGACGTGGGCATCTTCAACGCGGAGGGTTTCGTGGAATTTCTCGGCCGCCGCGATCGTCAGGTGAAAATCGCGGGCTTCCGCGTCGAACTCGGAGAAATCGAATCGGTCCTCGAGCGGTCCGGCCTGGTGACCGCGTCGATGGCGGCGGTCGTCGAATCGGGCGGTCGGGGACTCCTGGCGTGCCTTTACGTTCCGGCGGACGACATGACCGGCTCGCGGGATGCCGTCCGGGCCGAGCTCGCCCGCTGCTTGCCAGCGTACATGGTACCGACGGTCCTGCTGCCCGTGGCGCACCTGCCCGTCACCGTCAACGGGAAACTGGATCAGGAGGAAATTCGTAGGCACGTCGGTGCCGCGGGCGGCGGGGCAACGGCCGATGGCGAGGTCGCCGGGGCGGAGGCCGGAGCCGCGGGCGCGGCTGGTTCCGTCGCCGCCCCCGGGGCGATCGAGTTGGTATCCGGAGTCTTCGACGAGATCCTCGGGGAAGCCCCGTCGACGAGTGGGGCGGATCCGGCGTGCGGCGCGGGAGAGTCCTTCTTCCGCCGCGGCGGCGATTCTCTGCAATTCCAGGTTATGATGCGCGCGATCCGGCAGAAGACGGGCGTCCGGCTCCGTTTCCGCGACGTCATCGCCGACCCGACCATCGCGCACATCGCCGGCCTTGTCTCGGAGGCCATGCGGGAGTCCGGTGCCGAGTCTGAAGCCGTCGCCGAGGCAGTGTCTTCCCTCGATTGTGCCGGCGGTGCCGGTTCAGCCGCAGGAGGTGCCCGAGAATCCTCCGCGAGTGCCCACGGGAAGGATCCGGTGGAACAATTCGGGGACGACCCCCACGCGCCGTTCCCCCTGACCGACATGCAGAAGGCCTACTACGTCGGCCGGAACTCCGGGTTCGAGCTGGGCGGCGTCACCGAGCACTACTACATCGAATCCGTCACCGAACCCGGTACCGACATCGACCGCCTGGAGGACGCCCTCGACAACCTCATCCGCAGGCATCCGATGCTGCGCGTCGTGTTCACCGCACAAGCCACGCAGCGGATTCTGCCGGAGGTTCCGCGCTACCGCATTGCCGTCGCCGACTACCGGGCCGCCGATGAGGCGACCGTGGTCGAGGCGGTGCGGCGCAAGCGCGATGAGCTGAGCCACCAGGTATTCGATCTGGGCAGCTGGCCCTTGTTTCATCTGTCGGCGTTCGCGCTCCCGGACGGGAGGCACCGCCTGTTCTTCAGCGTGGACATGATCATCGGAGACGGGGCGAGCCAACGGATTTTCATCGACGACCTGGACAAGCTGTACCGGGGAACGGAGCTTCCGCCCGTCACCGGCGACTACCGCACGTACGTCTTGGAGATGAAGCGCCGGGAGGCTTCGGCGGTCGGGCGTGGCGATGAGACGTTGACTCGGACGGTGGTCGAGGACTTCCCGCCCGGCAACACCCTTCCATCAATCGGTGCGGCCGCGGACGTGGATGTGCCGCGGATGCGTCGCCTGTCGCACACGTTCACCGCTGAGGAAACCGCACTGTTGCGGGAACGGGCCAGCGCCGCCGACGGCAGCGTGTCCGCACTGCTTCTCGCCTGCTATGCGACGAGCCTGTCGCTGTGGTCGAGGGGGGATTCGGTCGGCATCAACATCACCACGTACAACCGTGATCCCGAAATCGCCGACTTCGCCGGCGTCTTCGGTGATTTCACCGGCGTCATTCTGATGCCGGTGAAAGCGGCCGCCGACTATGACCTCCGTTGGTGGACGGCGGAACTGCGCGACCGGCTGCTCGGGCACATGGCGGCCGGGTACTCCGGGGTGTCGTTGCTCGGCGCCATCGCGCGCCACCGGGGTCTGCCCGTCGGACAGGCCATCGCGCCGTTCGTGTACACCTCGTTGCTGTTCGGCGAGGGTTCCGCGGCAGGCGATGGCTCGGGTAGGGATGCCCACGTCCTGGGTGACGTCGATTACGCCATCTCCCAGACCCCGCAGGTGCTGTTGGACAACCAAGTGATGGAGGTCGGCGGGCGTATCAACGTCGCCTGGGATTTCGTCGAGCAGATCCTGGAACCGGAACTGGTGGAGGACATCTTCGACCACTACATCAGGTCGGTGTCGGGCTTCGCCGGGGGCTGCCCCGAAGCGGCGCCGCTGAGCGTCGGCCAGGTTCGGCGCCTGCGCCTGGCGGTCGGGGGCACTTCTTCCAGCGGTGGGGCGATCGGCGACGGCGTCGCGGGCGCGTCATCGGCGGAGCGCGACAGGTCGGGCTCGATCTCGAGGATCGCATCCGGGGACCTGATGGGCCGAGTTCGCGAATACCTGACGGTCATCACCGGGATGGTCCGGGCCGACCTAGGCGGCGCTGAAGCCGGCGCGGACGACGACCTGTTCCTCCTCGGCTACGACTCCCTGGGATTCGTGAATCTGATGCAGCGGATCCAGGACATCACCGGGGCGTCGGTACCGCTCGCGGAAGCGCTGGCCAAGCCGACGCCACGTGGCGTGGCCGAGCTCGTCGGCCAGTCGACGGCCACGCCGACCGACCGGCGGGACGTGGATGACCCCGGCGCGTCGGCCGCGGACCATTCGCTGGTCCTATTGCGCAGCGGCGATGAGGCGCGCCCGATCTTCCTCGTCCACGGCGGATTCGGCACCGTCGACATCTACCGAGACCTGGCCCTCGCGATCCCCGGTGGCGGGCAGGTGTGGGGCGTCGGCTTCGCGGAGTTCGAGAGACCATTCCCCCACGCCATCGGCATCGGCGACATCGCGGCCCACTACTCGGGCCGGGTCCGCGAGGTGCTCGTCGACGGTGCCGCCCCGGCGATCGTCGGATGGAGCCTCGGCGGCACCATCGCGGCCGAGATGGTGCTCCGTTTGGCCGATCTTGATCCCGCGCTGGTGTTTCTCGACAGCCTGGCTCCGGGGATCGCGGTCGACGTCGGGGATTTCGGCGCGGAATCCGAAAAGGGGCTGCTGTCCCGGGTGGTGCCCTCGATTGCCGATCTCCCGCACGGAACGCCGGTTGCCCGCCTCTGGGCGGAGTTCGGCGGGGTCGACGAGACCGACGGGGAACGGGGGGCCCGTTTGCGTGCCCTGGCCGCAGCGGTCGCACCGACGCTCCTGGAGGACCTTGGGCTTTCCGGCGACCGGGTGACGGCGACGGAGTTCAACTCGCTGCGCTCGCTCATCGATGCCCGCACCCGGTACCGGCCCGGGGGGCGGGTGAGGGAGGCGCTGTTCGTTCTCCCCGACGACGGCGAGGCTCACAACCACGACCAGTGGCGGGACCACCTCGTCGATGACCTCTGCGTCGCCGGCGTCGCGGGAAACCACTATTCGTTCGTCCTCGGAGAGGATGCCGCGTTGACCGGGGCCCTCATCGGGGAGTACATCGAACGCCGGCGCCGGGCGCCGGAAACGGACGACAGGGCAGCGGACCCGTCGTCCGAAGGAATCGACCGGTCGCGGGACCGGGGAAACGAGATGGAAAATGACTGACCGACGAAACGGCGGGGAAGCACGGGACCGCGACGCGGGCGAACCCGTGAAAGTGCTGGTGGCCGGAGGTACCGGCGTCACCGGACGGCTCGTCCGGGGGATGCTCGGCGTCGTCGACGGGATTGAGCTGGCCTACACTTCCCGGCAGAAGCCAGACGATGGCCCGGGGCGGCACTTCCCGCTGAGGATCGCCGCCGGCCACAACGAGATCTGCAGGGTCTTCCGAAAACACGATTGGGTGGTCAACTGCACCGGCCCGTTCGAGGTGCACGCAGACTCACTCGCCCGTGCTTGCATCGACTCAGGTACCGGGTACATCGACGTCAACGATTCGATCGACGCCCGCCGCGCAATCATGGCTCTCGACGGGGATGCCCGGCGGGAGGGGGTTCCCGTGCTCACCGGGTTCGGCCTGTGCCCGGGCTTGTCGACGGCACTGTTGATTCTCGGGGCCCGCGCTGCGGGGGTCGAAGAGGTCCGCGATGTGCGGGTCGATCTGCGAATCGGCGCCGACCAGGAATCCGGGGCCGCGTCGGTCGAGTCGATGTTCCGGACCATTCGCGGCGGATACCGCGCAATGCTCGGCGGCGCCATTGTCGAAGTACGGCGCAACCCGGTGTCGTCGCAAAGCGGAATCGGCTATGAATGCCCGGACATCGACGTCGTACGCGAGGTGTGCCCCTCGATCCGCGGCTATTCCTACCACGTCGCCTTCGATGCTCTCCCCGATGAGTCGGTGGAGAAGATCTGCACGTCGAGACTGTACGCGATGCCCGTTGTCTCCGGTCTGCTCGCCCGTCTCGGGGCGGCCGTGACATCGCGGAAGGCGCGGGTGAAGGGCACTCCGCAACCCGCCGAGCTGGTCGTCGCACTGTCGTCCGCCGGCGCGGGCGATGCGGGGCCGACGGCCGAGACGACCGTCGTCCGGGCGACCGGCCCGGGTTCCTACAAAATGACCGCGGCGATTGCTGCCGCCACCGTTGTGGCGGTCGCGGGGAAGCCGGTCGCGCCGGGGTGCCGGGATCTCGTCGGCCACCCCCGGCTCCTCGAACCGGTCCTCGCCTTCGCCCGCGATGCGGGCATCCATATCGAGGTGCCGCATGACAACCCGACCACGGGGCCGCTGCCGACAGCGGCCCACTGCGATACCAAAGAAAAGGGGAAACGATGACGGATCAAGCTGAACGAGGTGCGGCGATCGTCGTCCGCGACCTCACGAAGAGCTACCCGATTGCGGGCAATGCGGGCAATGCGGGCACCCCGCCCGAAGGCGGGGCAGGTGCCCCGCCGGACGGCGGGCGCAAGGGAAAGCGCGGCGCCCGGATGCGCAAGCATGTGCTCGACGGCGTGAGTTTTACCGTGCCCGCCGGGGCGATCGTGTCGTTCCTCGGCCACAACGGTGCAGGCAAGACCACCCTCATCCGAATCCTGTCGACGCTCATCACCGCCGACTCCGGCGAGGTGAGCATCTTCTCGCGCGATGTGAAAGAGGACCCGGCGGGCGTGCGCGCCGACATTGCCACCACCGGCCAATTCGCGGCGATCGACGAGAACCTCACCGGCCGGGAGAACCTGGAGTTCTTCGGGCGGCTGCGCGGGCTCGACCGCGCCGCCGCGGCCGCCCGCGCGACGGAACTGCTCGCGCAATTCTCGCTCGCGGACAGTGCCTCGACGCTGGCGTCGGCCTATTCGGGTGGCATGCGGCGCCGTCTCGACATCGCCGCGTCGCTGTGCGTCGTGCCCAGGCTGCTGTTCCTCGACGAACCCACAACGGGGCTGGACCCTGTCAGCCGCGAAGAGCTGTGGGGCTTCATCCGGCAACTGCGCGACGACGGAATGACCCTGGTGCTGACCACCCAGTACCTGGAAGAGGCGGAGGCGCTGGCCGACCACGTCCATCTGCTCAAGGATCGCCGCATCGTCGCCAGCGGAACGCCGGAGGAATTGCGCCGCGACTTCGGGTCGCACGTGCTCCGCGTGTCCTTCGCCACCGCCGCCGAGGCGGAGGCGTTCGCCTGCTGCCTCGGGGGAACGTGCCTAGACGGCGCCCGCGTCGCGGGGAAGTTGGTGTCCCTCGACGTCGACCCCGGACCGCGGGTCCTCGAGGCGGCGGCGCAGGCGATGGAGGCCTCGGAAGCGTCGCCGGATTCGCTGAGCGTGTCGTCACCCACCCTCAACGAGGTGTTCATATCGATGAACGCGGGGGGTGCGGCGCGATGAGTGCGACGTCGGTCGCGGCGTTTCTCCGTCGGGATCTGCTGCTGTTGCGACGCAACACCGCGTCGCTGATCTCCATGTTCGTAGTTCCGCCCCTCTTCCTGCTGTGCCTGTACGCGGTGTTTGGATACTCGGCGGGGCAATCCGGCTTCGGGTACCTGCGTTTCGTGCTCGGCGGCTGCCTGTTCCAGGCGGCGATGTTCACCGCCGCGGCGTCGGCGATGGCGGTGGGACAGGACGTCGAATCCGGGCTCGTTGACCGCGTGCGCGTGTTGCCCGGGGCCACAGGCGGCTATGTCGCCGGCAGGCTCGCCACCGATGTGCTGCGGATGTCCGCGTCGATCGCGGCGCTGCTGGTCGTCGCGTGGGCCTGCGGCCTCGACATGGCTGTCGGTGACGTCGCGTGGACTGTCCTGTGGTCGCTGCTCGCCGCGGCGGTCCTGTCCCTGGTCACGGACGGGGTGATCCTGATGGTGCCCGCCCCGGTGTCGACGGCCTCATCGATCCAGGCGCTGGAAATGCTGCTGCTCATGTTCTCCACCGCGTTCATTCCGGCGACCGCTTTGGACGGCTCCCTGCGCGACGTCGTACGTCACATGCCGTTTTCGCCGATGATCGAGGTGATCAGGGCGGCGTCCCCGGACGCCTTCCCGGATAGCGCCGGGGAAGAGGCAGCCCTGTGGCTCGGTGTCGCGGTGGTCGCCGGAATCGTCCTGTTCATCCGCCGGTTCACCTCGAGGAGCGAATCATGATCGGCGCCATCTTCGTGCATCTGCGGCGCATCGCCCACATTTGGCTGCGGCGCCCCGACTTCTGGTTCATGACGTTCATTGCTCCGCTCGTGTACCTGTTCATCGTCAACCGCATGTTCGGTGGCCTGGTCAGGCAGCTCACCGGAGAGTTCGAACTCCGGAACGCGGTCATCCTGGTCGTGACGGCGTGGGCGTTCATCCTGGCCATCACGGGATCGTCCACCGTGTTCGTTGAACGCAGCAATGGCTTCCACGAGCGGTTAATCACCATGCCGTCACCGTACGCGGCCGTGTCGGCCGCACGGATCATTGCCGAGTTCATCCGGATCATGGCGATGACGGCCGTCGTCGCGGCGGTGGCCGCCTTGCTTTCCGACGGCCCCCCGGAGGTGTCCTGGTGGTGGAGGATCGCGGTGACCGGGGCGATGGTTGCCGCGGCGGCCGCATGCACCGGCACGTACATCGCGTTCTCCATCACCAGCCCCCAGGGGTCCGTGGCCCTCATCCCGTTAATCATCGTTGCGATGTTCGTCAACACGGTGCTCATGCCCGCCGACCACTTCCGTCCCCTCCTGCGCGGAATCGCCGGGCACACCCCCGTATCCGCGGCAGGCGAGGCCGTCAACGGCACCGGGGCTGCGGGTCTGGTGGTCTGCGCGGCCTGGTTCTTAGGCATCGCCGTGCTCGCGGCGTGGGGCATCGCCGTGAAAACGAGGCCGGGGGAGTCTGCATGACGGGCACGTCCACTGGGGCGGCGCCGCCGACGACGGCCCGCGAACCCGAGCACCTAACCCGAAACCGCCGCGTGGACGCGGCCCACACACCCCGGAGACAGAACCAGATGAAGTCGATTGCCCAGATCGTCCAGAACAACCGCAGACTCCTCGCGGCCTACGAGGACAAGGTCCAGCCGAGGTTCCTCAGCCGCTATGCGCGTGAACCGATGGACGCCGCCGCCGTGTATCGGAAGCTCCGTGCGCTGGATCCCGGGCCGGATGCGCCGGCCCGGGTTCTCGACCTCGGTTGCGGAACCGGGTGGCTCGCCCGCATGCTCGCCGCCGAGCCTCGCTATCGCAGGGCGAACATCGTCGGCTACGACCTGTCGCCCAATGCGATCCGCATCGCCCGCGAACGCGCCGCCGTCGAAAGGCTCGGGGCCCGGACGGAATTCCACGTCGCCGACGTCCTCGCGCCGCTCGCGGGAGAGCCCGGCAGGACCGATGAAATCTGGGTGTGCGGCGCGCTCCACCAAATGAAGGATGCGGGTGCCGCGCTCGGCAGGGTCGCCGGTCTGCTCGCCGACGGCGGCATCGCTTACGTGCAGACGTTCGCCGAGGATCCCGACGTGAACGAGCGGGTCGACATGGCCGTCATGGCGAAGATGGGCCACCGGGTGTTCCGGGGCAGCGAGCTCGAGGACCTCGCCGAAGCCAACGGGCTGAAGCTGGGCGGAGCCTCACACGCCGGCATGGTGTACTTCTGCACTCTCACGAAGAAAAGCGCGATCGGGGAGGCGGGCAAGTGAGCGCCGTGGACGGGACCGTAGGCCCGTGGTCGCTGCTCGCCCCGATCCGGACGCGGATGCGTGCGGTGGTCGCGTTATCCGTCCTGTCGTCGGTGGCTACCGTCGCTTCGCTGGTCGGCATCATCGACATCGCGATGACGTACCCGGAGGCCCCGGAGCATCGGACGTGGTTGGCCGTGGCTGTCATCGTCGTCGCCGCAACGGTGCGCATGGCCGCGGACGGCGCCGCCGGCATGCTCTCGCACCGGGCGGATAACGACCTGCAGCTCCACCTCCGGCGCCGGCTGGTCGCCCAAATCCGGAAGTTGCCGCTGGGCTGGCTGGACGCCCGGCGCTCGTCGGGAATCATCGGGTCGGTTGAGAAGGACGTCGCGGCTGTCCACCAGCTCATGGGCCACACCGTCGGTGAGACCGTGGTGGCGGTGCTGGTTCCCCTGCTTTCCCTCATCGCGCTCGTCGCGGTGGATTGGCGGATCGCGGCGGTGGCGATCGTCCCGGTGCTGGTCACCTTCGCCCTGATGGGCGTGATGATTTCGCGCGGAGCCGGTCTTCAGCGCGACTACGAGCGAGCCTCCGAAGGAGTGACGGCCGCGGTCATCGAGTTGGTGCGCGGTATCCCGGTGATGAAGTCCTTCGGACGCGCCAACCAGGGCGCGGGTCGCTACGATGCCGCGGCGTTGTCGTTCGTCCGCGCGTGGTCCGCCTGGTCCCGGCAGTCGAACATCTATCTCGGGTTCATCGACGTGGTGACGTCCCCGATCACAGTCCTCGCAGTGGTGTGCTGGGCCGGCCTCGCTCTGAGGGACGCCGCGGGCGGCATACCGGAGGGTCTCGTCGCCGGGCTGGTTCTCAGCCTTGGACTCTCCGCGGCGATCGTGCGGGTGGCCATGAACTCCGAACCCATCATCGCGGGGATTGCCGCCCTGAAGTCCATCGCGGAGGTGCTGGGCACGCCGCCAATCGCCGAGCCCGCCGATCCGGTGCCCGTGCGCGGAGGCGCGCTCGAGGTCCGGAACCTGGTCTTCTCCTATGGCGATGGGCCGCGGGTCCTCGACGGGATGTCCGCGACGTTCGAACCGGGGACCCTCACTGCGCTGGTGGGGTCCTCCGGTTCCGGAAAGTCCACCGTCGCCCGGCTGTTGGCGCGTTTCCACGACCCCGTTGAAGGCTCGGTGCTGCTGGGCGGCACCGATCTTCGCGACATCGCCGTGCGCGACGTGCACCGCTCGGTGTCGGTGGTGTTCCAAGATCCGCAGTTGCTCACGCTGCCGTTGCGGGAGAACATCCGGCTGGCCAGGAGAGACGCCACCGACGGCGAAATCATGGCGGCCGCGAAGCTCGCGAACCTCGATGCGGTCATCGCGGCGCTGCCGAAGCGTCTGGATTCGGTGGTCAACGTCGACGTGACCTTTTCCGGCGGTGAGGCGCAGCGCGTGGCCATCGCGAGGTCGATCGTCACGGACGCGCCGGTGCTCATCTTCGATGAGGCAACCGCTTATGCGGATCCGGCTTCCGAGGCCCTCATCCAGTCCGCAATCGAGCGTTTGGCCCGTTCGCGGACGGTGATTGTGATCGCGCACAGGTTGAGCACGATCCGCAACGCCGACCGCATCCTCGTTCTCGATGGGGGAGCGGTCGCGGAGGCGGGTACCCACGACGAGTTGCTTGCGCGCGGTGGCCGCTACCGGGATTTGTGGCGCGCGTTCGCGCTCGACGACGAACCATCCGCTCCGCGGGGCACTGAATCAGACGATGAAAAGGCGGGGAACCGATGATTCGGGACTTGTGGTCGATGACGGATCGGCGCTCGAGAATGACGCTGGCGTGGCTCATTGCGTTGGCCGCGCTTGCCTCGCTGGCCCAGGGAGCGGCGTTCGTCGCGCTGCTGCCGCTGCTGTCGGCTCTGGCCGAGGGAGATGATGCGACGGCGTGGCGTTTCACCGGCGTCATCGCCGGCCTCGCGGTCGCCCATGCGGTGCTGTCCCTCGCCGCGGGGACGGTCGGCAGGGCGAATTCCGCAGCGGTGCTGTCGTCCCTGCTGCGTTCCCTGGGCAAACGCGTGCTGACGTTGCCACTCGGGTACGTCACCAAGTCCACGGCCGGCCGCTTTTCGGAGATGGCGTCGTCGGGTATCGCGTTCGCGGCGTCCGTGCCGCACGTGATCCTGCGGCCCGTCATCGCCGCGGTGGTTGCGCCGACCGTCATCGCCTTCGGAATTCTGGCGGTGGATTGGCGCGTCGGTTTGGTTCCCGTCGCGTCGGCGCCGGTGCTCTTCTTCGCCTACCGGGCCATTGGCCGGGTCGGCGGGGAGTCGGACGAAGCGCATGCTGACGCCGTCGCTGCCGTCTCCGGCAGGCTGATCGAGTTCACCCGCTGCCAGCAGGCGATTCGCGCCGCGAGCGACGGTTCGGCGGCGGACGCGATGGTGGATGAGGCGATCCGGGCCCAACACGATACGTTCGCGAAGGCGACGTCGACGCAGGGGGCGGCCATCGGACGGTTGAGTTCGGTCGTCCATGCGGTGTTCACGGCGGCGGTAATCGTCGCCGTAGCAGTCGCCGCGACGGGCGGGATGGCGCCGGCGCAGTTGGCGCCAATGCTCATCGTGGTCGTCCAGTTCACCGGACCGATCACCACGGCGGGAGCGTTGTCCGGCGGTTTCGGTGCGGGCCGCAACACGTTGGCTGCGTTGCGTGACCTGCGGGCGATCCCCGCCCTTCCCGAACCGACCGCACCGGAGCTGCCCAACGGGCATGACGTGGAGTTCCGCGGCGTGAGCTTCGGGTACGGGGATAAGAAGGTTCTCGACGGCGTCAGCTTCCGTGCACCTCAGGGAGCGCTGGTTGCTGTAGTGGGACCGTCGGGGGCGGGCAAGACGACGGTCATGCGGCTGCTGTCGCGTTTTCATGATCCGGACTCGGGGGAGATCCTCATCGGCGGGGTGCCCTTGCCTCGGATCGGCACCGACGGCGTGAACTCGCTGGTGACCCCGGTGTTCCAGGAGACGTTCCTTTTCGACGCGTCCGTGCGGGACAACGTGGTCTTCGCCGACCCCGAATTCGGTTCCGGGCCCGGTGACGGGGACCGCTTGCGCGAGGCCGCTCGGCGTTCCGGGGTGGACCGCATCGTGGAGCTGCTGCCTTCCGGGTGGGATACCCCGGTGGGGGAGGAGGGGACGCTGCTGTCGGGAGGCGAGCGGCAGCGCCTCGCCATCGCCCGGGCGCTTCTGAAGGATTCCCCGGTGGTGCTTCTCGACGAGCCGACGTCCTCGCTGGATGCGGCCACTGAGCGGGCGATCGTCGGCACGATGGAGGCGTTGCGCGGCGATCGCACCGTGATCGTCGTCGCCCATCGCCTGCACACCGTCCGCGATGCCGACCTCATCGTCGTGCTTTCGGAGGACGGGACGGTCGCAGAACGGGGCACGCACGATGAATTGCTGGCGAAGGGCGGCCGCTACGCCGAGTCGTGGGCGTGTCGGACGGGGAGCTCCTCGGGCGCCTGATCCTCATCACCTGGTCGATGCCCTCACGGGCCGCCCTGCCGCAGCTTCCCGAATCCCACCGCCAGGCGCTCGGTGGGCAGAGCGAAACCGCCGACGAAAACGCCGAGCAGCACGAACACCGACGAGCTGTAAGGCTGAAGCTTCCTAGAAAGCGAAAATAGCCCTCTTCCTCATTCCCGTGAAAGCTGGGAGGGAAGGGGGCTCTTTGCTGCCTTGCCGCTAGCTACTACCGCCCGTGCACCTGGTTTTGAGCAATTTCCAGCCCGTGGCTGGCGATTAGCTCCACTGCCTCCGCCGCGGTGGGCAGGGTGAAAGCGAGTTCCTCGCGCTCCTTGGCATTGAAGTTGCGCAGCACATAATCAGCTGGATCCTGGCGGCCCGGAGGACGACCAATGCCAATGCGCACGCGCATGTAGTCCTTCGTGCCCAATGACTTCGATGTCGAACGCAGGCCATTGTGGCCATTCTCGCCCCCGCCGCGCTTAAGGCGCACCACACCCGGGTCTAGGTCCAGCTCATCGTGGACCACCACGACGTCGCTAGGTGCGACATTGAAGAACTTCGCCAGCGCCGCGACCGGCCCACCCGACAGATTCATGTACGTCCGGGGCTTAGCCAGAATCACCTGTCGCTCGCCACCATCGGAGGTTTTAAACCGAGTCTGCACAATCTCAGCATTCGATTTCTTGTGCACGCTAAACGACGAAGGCATCGGAGAAGTCCGGCTGGCTAGTTCATCTAGCACCAGATGTCCGACGTTATGGCGGGTGAGTTCATATTTGGGCCCAGGGTTGCCGAGCCCCACGACAAGCAGAGGCGTGGTGGAGGCGTTCATGAGTTCAATCTTGGCACACCGTGCACGGTCTTATGATTTTTCTGCGGGTGACTCTTAACGTTGATTGACTTTGAAAACGCCCCGTACTCGTCAAACAAAACTACAAGGAGCCGCGGCTCGTACACCTCGCCCGAGATAGCTGCGGCTTTCTGCTGCGCGTAGCGGTGTTCCATCTCCGCATGCACCCACTGGATAAGGCGGACATGCTCCGCGTCGGTTGACGTGTACATCACCACATTGGGTAGGTGCTGCACCAGGGGAACGTAGTCCGAGCTACCTTTACCGTCGGCAATCATTGCATCGGCACCCGCGAGCACGCAGCTAGTCAGCAGCCATGAGGCCCAAAACGACTTACCGCTACCAGTGCCGCCGCCGACCAGTGCGTGCGGTGAGCGCGCCATAGCAGCCGACAGCACTTCGCCGTCCGCCGTGCGGCCCTGCACCCACGCCAGGCGCGGATACGCGGCAACAGATGACGCGCAAAACTCTTCCAACGAGTCGGTGCCAGTTACATGGAGTTGCTCGTCTGCGCCAGGCACCCAGGGGTCATGCGGGCAGCCCTCGGCGGGGTGACGATTGCCACTCGGTCAGCGGCCAAACGGCGCAGTTCAACGTCGCATTTCACGACACCGCGCAGCTTTTCAACAGTCCGGTTCCAAACGTCGAACCCAACAGTCGGCGGGGTTTCACTGACAGGTAACCGCGACCGTCACCTGTCACACCCCACCCCTGCGGAGTAGGGCAGAGGTAGGAGGTCACCCCGTCCGCGCGTTTAGTGACGTAGGCGAGACCCAGCTTGTGCATGGTGTGGTTCCAGTGTGCCAGCGTCGTGGACTGCACCAGCTCCCAGAGGCCGCGCGCGTCGCGCTTGACGAGCTGATAGCCGCGGGTGGCTTGCATGTCGTGACCCGCGACCTGCGCCGTGAGGCCATTGCCGGTTACGTCGTAGAAACCGGCGGAGCGCAGGGCTTCCACCGCGTCGCCGGTGTCGAGTTCCAGTGTCAGGCCTACGCTGTCCGGCTCAAACCGCACCACGTGCTCGTGCCACGGCTGCGGGGAAAACACCGCGCCGTAGATACGCAGCAGCTCGTGCACAGAGTCAGCGGGCAGCTTGCCGACCCCCGGCTCATGGAACGAGCCGCCCTTTACGTGCTGGGCAAGCTGTGAGTAGCGTTCGCGGTAGCTGGCGAGGTCAGCGACTGCCTCGTTGATAAGTGCGGGGCCGCAAAAACCCTCGTCCACGGTGTCCGTCTCTGCTACTTGCTCCGTGTCACCGGGAACCTGCGGCAGGGTGTCGTCGCCGAGTCCGGCGAAAAAATCTTTAGCCATTTTCTTACTCCTAAACGTTTGTCCATGACTCCGTTGCGACCTCCGCGTCCGGCCGGTCAGCGGTCGTCATGGTGAACACAAAATTGCCGTTTGACTGGTCGATATGAAAATCAAAAAGGTCTTTCACATTGAGGCGGCGACGAATGCGCTCCTCATTCTTTTCCAAGTCAGCGAGGCGGTACTGCGACGGCGCGGACACTCGCGCCTCCACGTCGCCAGTTTCCGCTAGTGGGGTCAGCGACACGGTGCAGCAGCCCGTGTGGAAAGCCTTGCCATTCTCGTCGTAGGTGGTCTTCGCCAGGCCGCCAGCCTCTAAAGCGTCGTCCAAATCAGCGAAGCGCCCGCGCCCTGTCTTCTGGTCGAACACGACCGTCACGGCAGTGCGTGGCGGTACCCGCACCTCGTACCGGCGACCCCTGAACCATGCGGCGAGCCACAGGGCAATGGCGGCGACCGCCGTGTACCCGGCAGCAGCATTGTGCAGCAGCACCGAGACCAGATACAGCGCGGCGAGCACGGCGAGCCAGCGGAGCCACCGCCTGCGCCAGGTGGGCTGCCACAGCCACCGCGGAGTGTCGATGTGCGGCAGGCTCCACTGCGGGCGGGGAAGCCCCAGCCTGTCGAGCAGCCCGGCGCGGTTGTCCGTCTCCTGTGGCGGGGCGAAGTCAATGTCGGGGTCGCCGAGCGGCTGCATGATGGTCGTCTCGTCGTTATCTACTGGGTAGAAGGCGCGGGTTTCGTCATTCATCGTTACCTCCGCAAATCATGGTGTAGGCGAGGAGATAGGTGGCATAGGGCTGCTTCACGCGCCCCTCGTCCAGTGCCTCGTTGTATATCGAGTACCGCTTGGAGGCGCTGGCCTCGCCGCATACCCACGCTTCCTGTGGCAGCTCCTCGCGCCAGCCGGAGTCACAGCCGTCGGGCACCAGGTAGGTGTCCGCGTCCGGGTCAGAGTTCACTTGGAAAGCGGGCGGGGTGCCAGTGCCGACCCACTGGAAGCAGGCCTTTAATATGTCGGGACGGTAGGGGCGGACTTGGCCGAGGTGGTCCACAAGCTGCTGCCCGCGCTCGTACGGCGACGATGTAGTGGACGGCGTAGGCGACGGAGTAGAGGTGGCTGTCGAGGTCGGACTAGCTGTCACCGTCTCACCACTGCCACTGGTGCCGTGCGGCAGCCACAGCCACACGGTCAGCAGTGCCAGTGTAGTGCAGGCTGCATACGCTAGACGCGACACATCACGCGGGTGCGGGCGGCCGCCGCCATATTTCGCGGTAATTAGCTCCGGGCCGGGAAGTGTGGAAGAAAATTCTTCGAACTCTCTTTGCGCGCCGTCGCTGTGAAACGGCGGCACGTCGAGGATTACCGATTTCATGCCGCTACCTCCAATCTAAGCGTCACTGTGACGTTTTCCCGTGTACTCACAGCAGACCTCCTAATAGGTGGAGTAGCTGGCTGGGGTCGATTTCCGCAGCGGCTCCGCCGCCACCGGCCAGCAGGAAGCCGAGGCCGACGTAGCCCAATTTCTTTTTCATGCTCCTGCTCATTTCCCGGTCACCAGCCCCAGCGCCTCGCGCAGCGGGCGGGCAGGCCACCGCAGCACACGACCCACCTGGACGGCAACAATTTCCTGGTCTCCCACGACGACATCGTCAAGCGTGCTTCGCTGCTGCGCCGTGACTCTGTCCCCGGTGCATTCGACGGCACTATCTCGGTTGACCGCGAAAACAACATTATTTGGGCAAACGGCACCCCGATCCAGGTCATCTACTCCAATGACCCGGCTACTGTTGACTACACCGCGTACGACCTCAACGATGCGATTGTCATCGACAACACCGGCCGCTGGCGTGACCGTGAGGGGCTGTCACAGCACCTGCAGTCCAAGGGCGTTTCCAAGGTTCTGCTCACCGCGCCGGGCAAGGGCGATGTGAAGAACATCGTCTACGGAATTAACCACAGCATTATCGAGGAGTCTGACAGCATTTTGTCGGCAGCCTCCTGTACTACCAACGGCATCACCCCGGTGCTCAAGGTCATCAATGACCGCTACGGCGTGGCGCACGGCCACGTGGAAACCGCGCACTCGTTTACCAATGACCAAAACCTCATTGATAACTACCACAAGGGCGAGCGCCGCGGCCGCGCCGCTGGCCTGAACATGGTGCTTGCCGCCACCGGTGCTGCCAAGGCCGTGGCCAAGGCCCTGCCTGAGTTCGAAGGCAAGCTGACCGGTAACGCCATCCGCGTTCCCACCCCGGACGTGTCCATGGCGGTGCTTAACCTGGAGCTGGAGCAAGAGGTCGACCGTGATGAGGTCAATGACTTCCTGCGCAATGTCTCCCTGCATTCGGATCTGCGCCAGCAGATTTCCTACATTGCCTCCCCAGAGGTCGTTTCTAGTGACTTCGTGGGCAATACCAATGCCGGCATCGTTGATGGTATCGCCACCATTGCCTCCGGCAAGCACTTGGTGCTCTACGTCTGGTACGACAACGAGTTTGGCTACTCCAACCAGGTCATCCGCGTGGTGGAGGGGCTTTCTAATGCCCGCCCGGTGGTCCTGCCCAAGCGCTTATCTCCCTCTGAGCTTTAAGCTCGCATAATTTAAGGCCCGCGGAGTCCCCGCGGGCCTTAGTTATTTAATCGGTAGGGCGAAGTGCCCGTGTGCGCAGCAACCGCCTGGCGGCCCACGAAGTAATGGCGGCGAAAAGGAGGGTCATTATCGCAGCACAGGCGTAGCGTCCGGGAGAATCCGCATTCATCGGCCAGGCGGGGAAGGCAACGAGCCAAAGGATAGTCTTCGCGAGGACATCGCCGCCTACCGTCACGGAGACAATGGTGCCGACGATTGTCAGAGCAAGTGAGCTCCAAATACCAAAGCGGATGACGACGATGAGAGATATCACCGTAAGGACGTATCCCACGCCGATGGCTAGGGGTAATTGCGCTGGTACGGTTAGGGCAGCACCACCGGCGAAGATAACCGCGAGCGAAGCACACGTGCACACCGCTGTGATGATGCTCAGTAACCACAGGAGAAGGGCAGTAGAGCAGTGGCGAGATTCTGTATAAACAATTGGCCACGCGCCCGAGAACCCCGGCCAGACCAGCATAGGAAGTACACCGGCACCCACGGGGAGAAGCAGAAATACGAAGAATCCCTGTACATAACGTGGTGGGTAGATAAAGGCAATAAAGAACAGAGCTAAGGCGCTTGATACCAAGCACGTAATGACCGCTGGTGTCATTATGGCCCGGTGAAACCCCCGGAGCGCATCGGCACGGCGCGAGTGGGCAGCGGCACGAGAGACAGTGGCAGGCTGCCAACCCTGAGCTGGCGTGGCGGCGGTACTGACCGTGGGCGCCGTAACGCGCCGGCGTCGGGAAAGCGGACGTACTCGGCCAGGCGTCATGGTCGCGGTCAAAGAGCCTGCTACAGCGAGGATGAGGCACAACGCCAATGCCGGAAGCGGGCTTTCCTGCAGGAGTGGATCGCCAGGCTCGAGCGGAACCGAATTCTGGTGGATGCGCAGCGCAGGCAATAGTAACCGTAGCGGCCAGGCGGGCGGAAAGGCCCACCATAGCGGCCCCTCGACAACGCGAGGAAGCACACTAATGACCTGCCAGATAACCGCGAGGATAAGCGTGACGGCAAGGCCCAGCCTGCGGGCGCCTGCGGTCGCAAGCCCCGCGATGCCAATAGCCCCGATCAAAGAATAAGCCCCAGCGATGATGAGCAGCTGGTGGTCTGTCCGTGCTTGTATTGCAACCGCCGCCCAGGACAGACCGAAATTAAGTAGGTGAAATACTGCGAGGCTTGCCAAGACGATGAGGAACCGGGAGGCATGCTCGTAGCGAGGATGAAGCCGGCGCCATAGGGTGCCGCCGCTACGGCTGAGTGCCTCGCGGCGCTCAGGAATGCCAGCAAAAAGCGCTATGAGTGGAGCGTACATGCCGGTGATAAACATGGACTGCCAGCCAAGAACCCCGGTAGCGTCCTCAGCGGAGGAGGTGAACGCAGAAAAGAATACCGTCATTATCACTAGGGGCAGGGCGAGTAATGGTAGCCACTGCAGGGCGCTGCCGCGGCTGCGCAGTAGTTCTGCTGAGAGATACCGTCGATACTGGTTACTCATCGGTCTCACCATCTGCAGAAGTCAGGCGGAAGAATTCGGCTTCCAATTCACCGCTGGGGGCGAGTTCTTGCAGGGAGCCGGAATACCGGATGGTGCCTTGGGACAGGATAGTGATGTCATGGGCTAGGTGAAGGATCTCGCCGAGTTGATGGGAGCTGACCACAACGGTGTGCCCAGCCGCGGCGAGCTGCTGGAGCAGCTTGCGGAGCTCCGCGATGCCCTGTGGATCGAGTCCATTTTGCGGCTCATCGAGCAATAAGATTTCTGGATTACCGAGCAAGGCTTGGGCTAAAGCCAAACGGGCTTTCATCCCGGTGGAAAAAGACTTTGCCTTCTTAGCACCAGCCCCGGTTAGACCGGCAATGTGCAAGACACGCTCGATTTCAGTGTCGGGCAATCCGAGCAGGCGGGTATGCACGCGGAGGTTATCTGTGGCTGACAGGTGCCCGTAGAAGGCTGGCCCGTTGACCGAGGCGCCGACATGGGCGAGAACTTCGCGCGACCATGGTTTGCCAGCCACGCGCACCGTTCCCGAATCGGCAGGCAGCAGACCGAGGAAAATGGAAAACAAGGTGGACTTGCCGGCGCCATTTCTCCCGAGCACAGCGTGTACGCGGCCAGGTGAAACACGAAAACTAATATCTCGCAGCACTGCCTGGGAACCGAAAGACTTGGTGATGTGTTCGAAGGAAACCTCATAGCTCATACCAAAAGTATGAGTCGCGCGACTATCAAAATCTTCCGCCCCAGAGACGGTCTTCGCGCCGGGCTAGTCCTACCACAGTAGGAGGCTAGGCTATGCCGGCTTTGTGCGCCAGCAGCACCAAAGCCACGCGGTCGCGTGCAGCTAGCTTGGACATCAGCGCGGAGACATGCGTTTTTACCGTGGTATCCGCGATAGACATGTGGCCTGCAATCTCGCCATTGGTAGCCCCGCGCGCAATGAGCGTGAGCACCTCCATCTCGCGCCGAGTGACCAGGCTAAGTCCTTGGCGTTCGTGTGGACTAAGCTGGCTGTGCGTTAGTGCCCTGCGATAGCCCTCTAGAACAGGGCCCGTTACCTGTGAGGCGAGGACAGACTCTCCCTTAGCAACGTCTCGTACGGCTTCTACCAGAACCTCAGGATCCGCATCTTTTAGCAAGAATCCATGCGCACCGGCGGCGATAGATTGGGATACCAGATCTTCTTCATTGAATGTGGTGAGCATGATAATCCGGCAGTCAGGGATGCGGGAGAGAATGGCTTGGGCCGCCGCAATTCCATCCATGCCAGGCATTCGTATATCCAAAATGGTCACATCAATGCGGAATCGAAGTGCCAAGGAAACGGCGTCGTCTCCGGAGGATGCGGTAGCCACCACCTCAATATCTTCCTGCGCGTTCAAGATGGTTGATAAGGCAGCGACGAGCATTGCTTGATCGTCTGCAAGCATGACGCGAATCTTAGGCATGGTTGTCCTTGTGTAATGGGAGTTCCGCATCCAGTGTAAATTTCTGGGCATCGCCACTGTTTATTAAGCTTCCGCCCAACGCTTGGGCGCGTTCCTTTACTCCCACCAAACCCACGCCGCTGCCGGATACCTCACTGGGCGTAGGCGACGTAGCGGTGGAGGTGAGGGTGACTCGTGCGGCATCGGAAAGCGTGAGTTTTAGCTGCACATGCGTGCCGGGGCCTTGGTGGCGCAGGGCATTGGTCAGCCCTTCAGAAATGATGCGCACCAGGGCTAGCTGAGTCAGCGCGGAAACCTCGTAGGAGGAAGGCAATTCCGCGTCAATCTTCAGGCCAGCGGTGCGAAAGCCATCGATGATGCCCTGTACATGCTCGAGCTGCTGCGCGGGTTCTAACGCCGTGGGCCCCGTACTGCGTAGCGCCGTGACGATGCCGCGCACTTCCTCCAGCGCGGAATCCGCACCATCGCGAATGCTCTTCAAAGTGGACTCTGCGGCGGTGGTATCCGTGCGCGCGGCGATAATCCCGGCATTAGCCTGAACCTTGATCAAGGTGAGGGAATGGGCCAAGACATCGTGCAATTCCCGCGCAATGAGTAAGCGCTCTTCCTCCTGCGCTTGGTGGAACCGTTCTTGAGCTAAGCGCTCGCGTTGCCTATCCAGATCAAAATAGCGTGCGGCGATGAAATAGGCGCTGCCGAGCACTGCCCAATGCACCACCAGCAAGGCGATGTAGCGGCGATCTAGCTGGAAAGATAATAAAAAGGACTCGGGGTCAATGCGCCACATAGCAGGCGATACAAAGGAACCCAGAAACGCGGCGATAAGCACCGCGCGGGGAATTGAGCGGCGTTCCACGTAGCGGGAGGTGGCGTAGACGGCCATCGGCGCGGTCAATGCCCATGGGGTGACCCCGAGGTTTGCTGGTAGCTGGCTTATCCACGCCGCGGCCCACGCACCAAGGAGGACGATAAAGCCAGCTGCGCTGAGTACCGGTTTGGTACGCCAGACCCAGATGAAGGGTAAAAATAAAAGCGATAGCGCTGCTTGGATGAGTTCGATAGCACCGGGATTTGCCCATGCACTAATGAGATAAAACACCGCGATGAGCGCTGCCACCGCGGTGAGGATTTTATCCCCCAAGCGTGTTCTGGCGACGGTGTCAGTGCTCATAGTCGGACATAGTAGTACGCCTTCGGGGGGACTACTTCTTTTTGTCCTTCTTCTTGCTTTTCTTCTTACCCTTCTTTTTAGACGAGTCCTCTAGCTTGGCGGCTACATCCGGCACATAGCGGAACTCTTCGCGGTCTGGGCGCTCGTAGGTCTTGCCATCGGAATCGGGACGGTGTGGGATTTCCGGCAGCTCGCGCTCGATCTTTTCGTAAGGGATGGTATTGAGCAGGTGCGAAATGACGTTGATGCGCGAGCGCTTTTTATCCTCAGACTCCACGGTGTACCACGGCGCGGTCGGGGTATCGGTATGGATGAACATGGCATCCTTGGCGCGGGAATAGTCTTCCCAGCGGGTAATGGATTGGAGATCCATGGGGGAGAGCTTCCAGCGGCGCAGCGGATCATTGCGGCGGGATTCAAAGCGCTTAATCTGCTCTTCATCAGAGACAGAGAACCAGTACTTGCGCAGGATGATGCCGTCTTCCACAAGCATCTGCTCAAAGGTGGGAGCCTGGTGCAAGAAGCGGACGTATTCTTGGTCGGTGCAAAAGCCCATGACGCGCTCAACGCCGGCGCGGTTGTACCAAGAGCGGTCAAAGATGACGATTTCGCCCTTGGTCGGCAGCTTTTCCACGTAGCGCTGGAAATACCACTGGCCCTGTTCGCGCGAGTTCGGGGCCGGAAGAGCCTCGATCCGGCAGGTGCGGGGGTTGAGATACTGCGTGATGCGCTTGATGGCAGAACCCTTGCCGGCGGCGTCGCGGCCTTCCATGATGATGACCACGCGGGCGCCGGTTTCAACGACCCACTGCTGCATATCAACGAGCTCTGCTTGCAACCGCTCGAGCTCTTTTTCGTAGGCCTTCTTATTCAGCTTCTTAGGGGATTTGCTGCTTTTGGTGCTCATTCTTCCAGCTTAACGGCTTGGTGGCCCTATCTAGAAAACTGGTGTGCCCTCGTTGGAGTGAGAACCCAACCACAGCTTGTGCGGGGTATGTGCAGCAGGCTTAGAGGCCGGGCTCGCCGTAGCGAGTGGTATTAGAAATATGACCGAGCCCTTCGACGTCTATGGCGACGGTATCGCCGTTCTGGAGGAATTGCTGCGGGTCGCGGGCAAAACCAACGCCTTCGGGCGTACCGGTCACGATGACATCACCGGGGTTGAGGGGATAGAGCTGCGAGCAAAATTCGATGAGCTCAGCGATGGAAAAGATGAGGTCATCAGTATTGTCCTGCTGGCGCACCTCGCCATTAACCGTGGTGGTCAGTCGCGCGCTTTTGCCCGGCGCCCATTCATCAGGGGTGGTCAGCCAAGGCCCAAAGCCTGCGGTGCGATAAAAAGACTTGCCCGCGTGGAATTGGCTGGTCTGACGCTGAAAATCGCGCAGGGTGTAGTCATTCATGATGGAATACCCCGCCGCGTAATCTAATGCGTCTGCGCGGGTTACGCGGTGCGCGCGCTCGCCGATGACCACCGCTAGCTCACCCTCATAGTCCAGCTTCTGGGTTGCGTACTCGGGGATATAGACGTCATCGTAGGGGCCAGTCAGAGCATCGGCGAACTTGATAAATAGCGTGGGGTGCTCGGGAAAGTCGCGGCCCATTTCCCGGATATGCTTGGCGTAATTAAGGCCTACGCAGATGATCTTTCCTGGCGTTGGGACGACTGCTTCTAAATCATGCTGCTCAAAGACTATCGGCTCGCCGGATAGTTGTGCGGCCTTGCGCCAATCTTCGCTGCGCAGCAGCGCGCCTACGTCCTCGTAGTCCAGCTACACTCCCACATTATCGCCTTCAATGCGGATTGCAGAGGTGCCGAACGCGGTGCGAAGAGTAGCCAATTTCATGCCAGCTAGTCTAGCGCACTCCTTATTTCTGCTACTGCGTCAGCGCAGAGGATGGGGATCTCCACCTTTTCTTGTTTGGACCACGGCTTGAGCACAAACGATGCCGGATCCATCCGGCCTGGCGGCCTTCCGATGCCGATAGAAAGGCGCTGATAGTCCTTAGTACCGAGCGACTTCGTAGTAGAGCGCAGACCGTTGTGCCCGTGATCGCCACCGCCTTGGCGCAATTTCACGGTCCCGAAGTCGAGTTCTAATTCATCGTGCATCACCACAATATCTGCGGGTGCCAGATGGAAGTACTGGGCGAGTGCCTTGATCGGCCCGCCAGACATGTTCATAAAGGACCGCGGTTTAGCGCAGATTACCTTGCGTCCGGATAGCATTCCTTCCGCGACCTCGGTATTAGTCTTCTTATGCACCGAAAAGCTGCTCATTAATTCACCGGCGAGCTCATCGGCAACGTCGAAGCCGATATTGTGCCGCGTGCCGGAATATTTCGGGCCAGGATTGCCAAGGCCTACTACGAGTAGTGGAGTCACTGCATTATTGTCGCATAGATTGAAATTCTATTGGAAATACAAGTCTATGCTCCATAGAATATGCCGCCGAGTATCACTGCTGCTTGGGTGCTAAAAATACCTCTTACAGCGGTGGACTTGGGGAAGTATCGTAGTGATTAAGGAGGTGCGCCCCATGCCCGAAAAATCACCTGAAGTTGATCGCGAAACCGAAAATGTTCCTAGTGGCAAAGTTGCTGCTGCGCGGCTCATTATCAAGCGCGCTAAGGAAGGCAAGGGCAAGATCGAAATCACGCCTAGAATTCGTGAACTTGCCGGACAAGATTTATAAACCATCTATAAAACTGCGATATCGCCGTGAGCATTGCTGCTCACGGCGATATGCGTTTGGGGGAGTGGGAAATTACTCCTCGGAGTCGTCGGACTCGGAGGACTCGCCTTCGGCCTCTTCGTCGACGGAGTCGGCACCAGCGTCGGCGCCGCCTTCCTCAGCAGCCTCAGCGGCCTCTTCGAGCTCCTCGTCAACCTCAGGCAGGGAGATGGAGAGGATAACGGTCTCTGGGTCTGCCACCAGGGTGGTGCCTTCCGGCATGGTGATGTCGGCGGCGGTGATGACCTCGCCGTCCTCGAGGCCCTCGATGGACAGCTCGATCTCTTCCGGAATGCTTAGTACGTCAGCCTCAACCATGAGGACGTCTGCATCCTGAATGTGCATGGTGCCCGGTGCGGACTCGCCGGTCAGGGTAATCGGAACCTCAACCTCGACCTTCTCGCCGCGCTTAATCAGCAGCAAGTCAACGTGGTCGATGTCCATGGTGAGCACGTTCTGGTCAACGTTCTTGACCATGGTCAGGTACTGCTCGCCCTCAAGCTCAAGCTCCAGAACGGCGTTGACACCGTTGTTGCGAACGAGGGACTGGATGTCCAGCAGTGGCACTGCGAAGTGTACGGGCTCCTGGTCGCTACCGTAGATTACGCCGGGAACCTTCCAGTCGCGGCGCAGGCGGCGGGCGTAGCCCTTGCCAAAGACGGTACGTGGTTCTGCTTTAATAATTGGGCGCTCTGCCATGATGCAATCTCCTTTGTCGGTGTAGTGCGGCGAGGCTATCGAAGGTATAAAAACGACGAAAGCCTGCCGATGAACGTCTTGGACGAGTCATCGCAGGCGTCAATAAAAGCAACATGCTCTAACTTCAATCGCGTCGATAACGGCTTCCCAATTTTTGAGTCGCCCTCGCCGAGACTGAGTTAGATTAGCATCTTTCGGCCGATGAAACCAAAACTCACCCCGTTAATCTTCCTTCGCGCCCTTTCCTCTGATTACGCCCTTCGCGCTCACCGGTAGCGCGTATGTCTGTAGCTCGGGTTACGCGGTGAGCGCGAAGGGAGGAGTGGGGCGAACGGCAGGCGGTAGTGCGGTAGTGCTTGCGTGTACCTGCGACGCCTTTGGCGCTCACGGGGATGGAAAACACCGACACCCCGCCGTTCACGGTGAGCGCGAAGGGCGGGGTGTGAGTTGTAGTGCGACCGGCGAAACGCTTATGCGCGGTCGAAAAGGGTAGTCACGGAACCGTTTTCGAAGATCTCATGGATGGTCCGAGCCAGCAGTGGGGCAATGGACAGGACCTTGAGGTTGGACCAGCCTTCGGTGGACTGCGGAAGGGTATCGGTGGTGATGACTTCCTCGGCACCGCACTCGGACAGGCGCTCGCGGGCAGGGTCAGAGAAGACGCCGTGGGTACAGGCGATGATGACCTTCTTTGCGCCCGCTTCCTTGAGGACGCGCACGGCGCCGGCGATGGTGCCACCGGTGTCAATCATGTCATCGAGAAGCACGCAGTCCTTGCCCTCAACTTCACCCACTACGCGGTTGGAGACCGTCTTATTGGCCTCGGTATTGGAGCGGGTCTTGTGCACGAAGGCCAGCGGGGCATCGCCCAAGTCGTGGGCCCACTTTTCGGCGACCTTCACGCGGCCGGCATCGGGGGAGACGACGGCGATGTTATCGGTGGCGTACTTGGACTTGATGTAGTCCGTCAAGATGGGCTGGGCGTGCATGTGGTCCACCGGACCGTCGAAGAAGCCCTGAATCTGATCCGTGTGCAGGTCCACCGAGACGATGCGGTCCGCGCCGGCTGCCTGCAGGAGATCTGCGACCAGGCGGGCGGAGATGGGCTCGCGGCCCAAGTGCTTTTTATCCTGACGCGCATATGGGTAGAACGGCAAGATCGCGGTAATGCGCTTGGCGGAACCACGCTTCAACGCATCGATCATGATGAGCTGTTCCATCAACCACTTATTAAGCGGCTGGGAATGCGATTGCATGACGAAGCAGTCAGCACCGCGCACGGACTCTTCGAAGCGGATGAAGATCTCACCATTGGCGAAGTCCCGGGCGGTGGTAGGAACCAGATCAGTCTTGAGTTCCTTTGCCACTGCCTCTGCCAATTCTGGGTGTGCGCGCCCAGAAAAGAGCTTCATGTTCTTGCTACTACCAGTTACCTTGCCAGTCATAGGAGAATATGCCCCTTTACTTTTCGTTGTCCTGTGCACGGGCTGCGGCTTCTGCCGCTGGGGTGCCCGGACGCTTCTTTTCAACCCAGCCTTCGATATTGCGCTGTTTGCCACCGGAGACTACGAGTGCTCCCGCGGGAACATCGTCTTTAATTACTGTACCCGCACCGGAGTACGCGCCATCACCGACATTGACCGGAGCGATAAACATCGTATCCGAGCCGGTGCGCACGTGGCTGCCAATGGTGGTGTGGTGCTTGTTTACACCGTCGTAATTGACGAAGACCGAGGATGCCCCGATATTGGATTCCTCGCCTACGGTGGCATCGCCGATATAGGTAAGGTGCGGCACCTTGGTACCGCGGCCGAGCTCGGCATTTTTCGCCTCCACGAAGCCGCCGAGCTTGCCGTCTTCGCCCACGATGGTATTCGGGCGAATGAAGGTAAAAGGCCCGATCTTGGCGTTGACGCCGATGACGGAATCGCTGCCGTGGGTGCGGACGACGGACGCGCCGGTACCGATCTGCATATTCGTCAACGTGGAATCTGGGCCGATCTCGGCATTATCGGCAATGCTCGTTGCACCCCACAGCTGGGTGCCGGGGTGGATGGTGACATCGGTGCCGATGGTGACATTGACACCAATCCAAGTGGTTTCCGGATCGATGATGGTGGCGCCACCGCGCATGGCCTTTTCCACCATGCGGCGGTTGAGCTCGCGGCCAGCGGCGGCCAGCTGCACGCGGTCATTGACGCCGGCGAGTTCCTGCGGATCCGCGGCCACGTGCGCACCCACGCCATGCCCAGCGGTGCGGGCGATTTCGAGGACATCGGTAATGTAGAGCTCGCCCTGCGCATTATTGGTATCAAGCTTGGTCAGGGCATCGCGCAATGCTGCCGCATCGAAAGCGAAAACACCGGAGTTGACCTCATTAACCAGGCGCTGTTCTTCGGTGGCATCCTTGTGCTCCACGATGGCGGACACCGATCCGTCCGTGTCGCGAATGATGCGGCCATAACCGGTGGGATCTGCAAGGCGCATGGATAACACCGTGACCGCATTGCCTTGAGCGGTGTGGGTATCGCGCAACCCCTCGATGGTTTCTGGGGGCAAAAGCGGCACATCACCGTTGGTGACGATGATGGTGCCTTCGAAATCAGAAATTGGGCAAATCCCGCAGGACACGGCATGGCCGGTACCGCGCTGTTCTTCCTGCACGGCCTGCACGACCTCACGGTCCAGCTCATTCGCAATTTTTTCTACGACGGGCGAGACCTGCTCGCGCTGGTGGCCCACGACGGTTACGAGGTGATCCGGGTTAATACCCGCCGCGGCGTGCAGCGCGTGTCCAAGCAGCGTGCGACCGCCAATTTCGTGCAAAGTCTTTTGCTTTGTGGATTTCATGCGCGTGCCGGCGCCCGCCGCAAGGACGACGACGGCACTTGGGGTAGTTGCTTCCACGGTCAACAAAACTCCTGGGGGTTGAGTTTGATTAGTTCTTCGGGCTTTATCTTATAGTCCATATTTAAACTATGTGCGAGAAACCTCCTTAAGGCTGCCCGCGCGCCACACTCCAATAAAGCCGACGAGCGCCAAGAAAATCAACGCTGCCTCTGGCCCCGCGAGAGCGATGACGGAAGAAATACCACCCACGATGAGCAAAATAATGCCCATCATGGTGTTAGCCGCACCCACGTACTGCGTCCTTTTATCCCCACCGGCCATATCCACTACGTAGGTCTTTCGCGCCACGCGAACAGACGTATGCGCGAGATTGACGGCAAAGAAGCCGAGCGGCATGACCCAAGCATTCATAGCGTCTGGGGCCCAGTGGGAACTAGCCACGATGAGCAGGATGATAACGGAGGAGGCGGCAGCACCAGCCGCCATGGTGTTTTTGGAGGATTTATCCGAAAATATGCCAGAAACTCGCCCACCGATAAGTGAGGCCAAACCAGAGGCAATCACGAAGCCGAAGACACCAGATAGGTCATCGTGCAGCAGCACGATAAATGCGGTAGAAAGCGCCGAGACCAGCAGCAGTGCGCGAACGATGACGAAGTTGCGGAACTGGGCATCGTCAGTGAAAAGCTTCCACGTATCTGACCACCAGCTCTTATCGATGCCCTCTTGTTCCCCCTCCGGCACTGGTTCTTCCACGTGCGAAAATACCCGCGTGGCAATGGCCCAGGTAGAAGCGCCGACCAATAAAACGATGCCCATAGTAGAGATCGTGAGATCCCCCAAGAGGAATAAGATGACACCGGCAAGTAGGGTGGCCCCGCCGCCCAAGGCCGTTGCGGATCCAGTCACCCGGCCGCGCTGTCCCTTGGAAATCGTGCGCGCTTGGACGTCTTTGCCAGCGATGGAACACAACGCGCGGAATAGGGAAAGCGCCGCCAATGCAAGAAGTACAATCACGCCCAACCATGCGCCGCGTATAAAGAAAGCTGCAAGGGCAATCACGGCGGCGGAGATAGCTTGGCCGGTCGAGCCGATCATCCACAAGCGCTTGCGTGCGCGGTGCGTGGTCACCCAGGGGGTAAGAGCGGCCTGCGGCAGCATGGAGCCAGATTCCCGGATAGGGGTAAGCAGGCCGGTGAAGAAGGCGGGGACGCCTGCCGCATTAAAGAGCGCCGGCAGCACCGTTTTGGAGGCGACGATCTGGTCGCCTAAATTTTGCAGGCCATTGGACCAGATGAAGTACCTGGCATTTGAGTTAGACATGAAAGAACTTTCGAGATAACCGAGACAAAGCGGGATAACACTGTAATCCGGCCAGAAGAGACCGTCTATCAACTTTACTCACTTCCTACCCCTAGAAAGGGCGAAACCGCTGCGATCGGCTATGTTCAGTAGTTGTTATGCACGACGTGGATCCCCTCATCAACACGATGTACCAGGCCTTCGATCTGATCGGAGTGGCCTTGAACGGCATCATCGGTGGCACGATTGCCCGCCGCCGCGAATTCGACATCGTCGGGTTTGTTTTCCTCGCCTTATTTTCCGGCCTGGCTGGCGGCATGATCCGCGACATGCTTATCGATGACGGCCCCGCCGCCGCCATTTCAGATCCCTGGTACTTGGGCCTTGCCTGCGCCGGGGCGCTGACCGCCTTTCTCATGGAGCTGAAGGGAAAGGCGTGGGAGATTTTTCGCGAGCACGGCGATGCCATCATTTTGGGTATGTGGTCTACCACCGGTTGCGTGAAGGCACTGGCTGCGGGCATGCCTATGATCCCGTGCGCGTTTTTAGGTGTCTTAACCGCCGTCGGCGGGGGAATGGTCCGCGATGTCGCCTCCGGTCAGATCCCTTCCATTTTCGGCGGCAGCCCCCTCTATGCAGTGCCGTCTATCGTGACCGGCATCGTCATGGTGACCTTTGCATCCTATGACCAATTCGCCTTGGGCATGGTGGTTTCCCCAATCGTCGGCAGCGGCATGGCCATTATTTCTTACTGGAGGGGATGGGTCTTGCCCCGCGCCGGGGTTGCGCCAGTGAACTACACCGCGGCACAGGTGGCCGCGATTGCCAAGAAGGCGGAGCTAAAAGGCTTTCGCCGCGGCCGGCGCAAGCGCTAGCGGCTTAGATGGGGCATCGGCCTACAGCGTCGCCAGCTTTAAGGCAGGTTGGTGACGATGGCGATGATGGTAAGGATAATCAGGACAAGAACGCTCCACCTGAGGAATGGATCCTTGGTCAGGGGCAATGACTCCTGGGAATCGTCATCATTAGGTTCCGAGGCAGACGTGGAGTGTGGAGCGGGCATGGCAGGAATCCTTTCGAGTGTAACGTTGCCGCAATGCTAGTGAGAGCGACTATAAGCGTCGCCCTCGAGCAAGAGCAAGGCACCTCGACGGCACTGCGCGAGTTCCTTGTGGGGTACAACTACAGATTATCCATGGCGTACTGTGCTTCTTCTTCGGTGAACTTATCGCCGTATTCACTGATGAGCTGGTCATAGATGGCATTGGGGGACATGCTCATCATATCTTCATAGACGCGGGCCGATTCCAGGGCGTTATCCCGGTAGTCTGCCTCCAAATTATCAATTGCGTATTGGGCTGCTTCTGGGCTGAATTTATCGCCATATTCGCTGCTGAGCTGGTCATACAGGCCCTGCTTAGACATGTGCATGGAATCTGAGTAGAACTTGGCACTCTTCAGAGCGTTCTTGAATTCGCGCGGGACATCCTGGTCTTCGCTTCGTTCTTCTGGCTGATTGTCTTGTTCATCGCGAGCATCGTCGTCCGCATTGATTTCTTGGGCCTCTTCCTCTGGGGCGGCCTCTACAGTGCTTTGCGGGGTGGTCTGGTCCGTGGAGCTTCCGCTAGTTTCATCATCGCTGCCGCCCAAACTGGCGATGATGGCGATAACGATGAGGACACCGATGATGATTGCGCCCCACTTAAGGCAGCCGCCCTTTTTCTTTTGGGGATGCTCAGGAGCCGGCTGCCCAGCTGGTTGACCAGCCGGTTGGGAATTATCGGAATAAGGGGATGGGGAGGTCATGGTGTGGATACCTTTCAAAGTGAGTGAGAGGGAAAGAGGGAAGTTTTCCGACATTGGCTGCAAGAGCGCAGCAGTGGTCGAGAACGATTAGCGCAGCGGATCTTTGGCAACGTGGACGGTACTGTCTTGAATATCGCCCAAATCAACGACAATGTTGCAGGAATAGAACTCTCGGACTGGAGTGCCAAATCCATTGGGGAAATCAACGTGGCCAAAGGCGTAGTACCTGCGCGGCGAATCAGTTATTGAATCTGATGACTGAATGTCAATGTCTTCTGGAAAACTGACTCCTCCGGGATACTTGGCACGGCTGGTTACATCCTCGCGGCATTTATCTAAAGCGGCCTCAGTGTCTTGGGCTTCGCTTATTTTCAGCATGGAAAAAATAAAGGCTGCAAACACGACGGGTCAAGTCCGTTTGAGTGGTGTTTCTACCTTTCGATAGAGCATGCAGTGTGATGGTGTCAGGGGCCAGCACGTGCT